>JAEYPA010000028.1 GCA_023411225.1 Bacillota bacterium | reverse complement strand
GTATCACACGCTATACGTTGTGGTGTATCCGGCATAAATGGATTTGGAATACGAACATTAAGTACTTCATCTATGAATGCTTTTGGTGATAGGATTCCTGGATCCACAACTACAGGAAGACCTTCTTTATATCCTATTGTTTTTACAAGCTCAACGAGCTCATTATCCTTCATCTCATCGCTAATCTTAGTATATCCCAGAAGACAACCAAATACAGCCAATGCAGTATGTAGTGGGTTCAAACAAGTACATACCTTCATCTTTTCAACCTTATCCACTGTTTCACGATCTGTAAATATTACTCCGACTTTATCAAGTGCTGGACGGCCATTTGGAAACTTATCTTCAATTACAAGATACTGTGCCTCTTCTGCATTTACAAAAGGAGAAACATAAGTATTCTTTGATGTCACTATTGCTTGGGTATCTTCAAATCCTACTTCAGCAAGCATTTCTTTCACACTGTCATCAGGACGAGGAGTTATTTTATCTATCATACTCCATGGGAATGATACCTTATCAGAATTTTCAATATAATCCTTAAATCCAGCATCCACTAGTCCATTTTCAATCCATTTAGCTACAAATGCATGAACAGCATCATAAAGTTTACTTCCGTTGTGTGAACAGTTATCCATACTAACCAGTGCAATTGGAAAAGCACCACCTACGTATCTTTCATAGCAAAGTGCAGTAAGTTTACCAATATAACTATCTGGGGAATTAGGTCCTTTTTCAAAATCATCCTTTACTACTGGAAGAAATTCACCATTGGCATTTACTAGGCTATAACCCTTTTCCGTTATGGTAAGACTGACCATCTGCAAGCTTCTACTTCTGAATATTTCTTTGAGCCTTGAATACTCAGCTTCAATTTTACTATCCAAAACGAGTGATTCTGCAATACTTCCGATTACAGTTTTTTCAATCGTTCCATTTGCTTTTAGAGTAACTAAAAGATTGAGGTTATCATGAGTTCTATATACCAACTCTATTATTTCAGAATCATAACCATCAACTGCAATAATTCCTTCTGTTGCAAGACCCTCGTTTAGTAATCTCTGTTGCAACGCAGCTGGAAAGGCGCGGAAAATATTACCTGCTCCAAAATGAATCCATACAGGTTCTTCTTTTGTATGACTACACATTTTTTTACGATCGAATTCAAATAGATTTATACCTGCTTTTTCCCATTGTTCCTTATTAACAAGCTCTTTATCATTCAATTTCATATATTGTCACCACTTTCATTTACATAATTCTTCAAGGAAATCCTCTGTCCAAAACTTCGGTTCCTGTTCCTGTTCCCACTTATCACCTTCAGTAAATAAATAAGGGTATTTTTTACATAAAATAATCTCTTCATCGTGTATTTTGGAAAAGTGTTTTTTTATGACCTTATGCATTTTTTCTGTATCTTCTTCTTTGATTGCTTCAAGTATCTGCCTATGTTGCTCTACTACATCTTCTACAATTATTTCATCAATAATTGTAAGTAGACGAAATCGTTTGTAATGACCTGATACCTGCTGTATTGTTTTTGCGCAGAAAAGCTTATTCGTCGCTTCATAGAATACATTATGATACTTATCATCCATTTCAATAACCTGTCGATAGTCTTTCTCCTTGATTGCTTCAATTTGCATTGCTATACATTTCTCAAGATGTTCAATATCTTCCGGCGTATGTTTCTTAATAAATATATCCATGACACGTTCTTCCACACACACACGCATAAAACGCTCCTGCTCAACACGTGAGAAATCGATTTTGGATATCATGATACCTCTTTGCGGTAGTGTTGTAATAAGTCCCTCTTGTTCTAGCTTTATCAGGGCATCACGCATAGGAGAACGACCAGTATCAAAATGTTCACACATATCTTTAATACTTATGATTGAGCCCGGTTTAAGCTTAAGTTCAATAATTTCCCTGTACAGACTATCATATACATTAGCACTTGCAATTTTAGGTTTATCTACATTAACTATTCTTTTTAATAAGTCCTTATTCATATTTTACCCATCTAATATCTATATAATTTTATTTAAATGTTGCTGGAGCTTTTGACTCCAGCCTCATTTATTATATATAATATTATTATAATGAATCACACTTTTCAATACTTTCCCAAAGTCCATTTAAATAACATGCCCCAAGAGCTCTATCATATAATCCATATCCAGGCATGGATACTTCACCCCAGATTGCTCTTCCATGATCAGGACGTATTATTCCATTAAAACCTATATCATAAAGGGCTTTCATAATTGCAAACATATCAATGTTTCCATCAGAGGAAAGATGAGCTGCTTCTTGGAAATTACCTGGGCTATTGTACTGTAGGTTTCTTACATGTGCAAAATGTATTCTTCCTTTTAATGAATGAATGATATCGACAATATCATTTTCAGGATTCGATCCAAGGGAACCTGTACATAATGTAACACCATTGTGAACATTATCAACAGCATTCATCAGTCTGAGAACTTTTTCTTTTCCAGTAACAATTCTAGGAAGGTCAAATACAGGCCATGCAGGATCATCTGGATGAATTGCCATATTAATATTATATTTATCACATACAGGCATAATACGTTCTAGGAAATACACTAAATTCTGGAATAACTTTTCTTCATCAACATCCTTGTACATTTCAAATAGTTCTTTTATACGAGCCATACGTTCCGGTTCCCATCCCGGTAAAATAAATCCGTTTGAATTCTTATCCATGTCTTCAAACATGGCAAAAGGATCAATCTGTGAAATAATTTCCTGATCATAGGCAAGAACTGTTGAACCATCTGGACGAAGCTTCGCAAGGTCACTTCTTGTCCAGTCAAATACAGGCATGAAGTTATAACATACCAGGTGGATATCTTCTTTCCCTAAATTTTCAAGTGTCTGTATATAATTTTCAATGTACTGTTCACGGTCTGGTGTACCTACTTTAATAGAATCATGAATATTTACACTTTCGATTCCACTAATACTAAGACCTGCATCTTCGACTTCTTTTTTAATTTTTCTAATATCTTCAATGCTCCACACTTCACCTGGTTGTGTACCATAAAGTGTTGTAATAACTCCTTTTACTCCTGGTACCTGACGAATCTGCTCTAATGTTACAGAATCATATTCTGTACCAAACCAACGTAATGTCATATCCATAGTATTATCCTCTCTTTTTCTTTCTTAAATATTATTTTTAGTTATAAAATTTATTAGTTTCTCTTTATATGACTGGTCTGTTGCTAAAAGTAATATCTGTTCATAAATACATGGTGAAAAATCCATTTCACACATGATTTTTGAAAAATGTATTGCTCCAATCTCACTTGCAACATCCAGTCCGGAGTGACTGGAAAATAATCCAAAATGTGTCTTTTTTATCATCTTACTTCGTGTATATATTCCTTCTATCTTGTCCTCCATGGCATGGAATACTTCATGATACAAAACAATTTCCAAAATAATGTTCCACGGTATCATATCTTCCATTCCATGATCTATTATAAATTTTTCTACAATGTCAATCACGCTTTTGTTTATTGTAATTACATTTGATGATGGCTGATAAAGTGCCATATATAAAAATCCTTCAATAATATCTCCAGTTTCTTCTTCAACTTCAATACCAAGAATTTCTGCATACGCTTTGGCACTCATTTTTCGGTATTGTTTGGTCAGCTTATTCTTAACCTCAATGGAAGTATTCATGCAACTATCTATAATATCACTACGTTCCCATGCAGTCATTTTGGTAGTTGATCTATTAAATAATAAATTTTCATACCAGCTTTTATCACTTTTCTTTATCAGTTCTTCAAATATAGTACGCATAGACTTCTAATAGACCTCCGGATTATAACTCATTTTTTGCTAATACTAAAATTATTTCATCCTCAGGATTTTTATCTGAAAGCTCTGCTTCTATTAGTCCGGTTACCTGTGTCAATTCAGGTATACCTGAATAATCTAACACACGGGCACCTGCAATTACATATGCATCTGGATTCATACGAATTTCTGTTGAAAAATTACTTGCACTATCCCACAATGTTTTAAAGATATCAGTAACTTTCTCCATTGTAGTGGAAGCAACTACAGCATTCGTACGCTGTATTTTAATAAACCCTTTTTTATCAATTACTCTTATCTGATGTTTACTATTAATATCCGCACTAACTACATGCATAAGTCCATTAGAAGCTTCTAGCTTAACTTTATCTTTGCTAACACCAATGGATTCTGCAGCGATTTCAATCGCTTCATTCTCGTCACAGTTTTTCATAAGGTCTGTAGTTTTTACCTCTGTTGAGCCCATTGCAATTGCTGTTACTTTCTGTGCCTGCTCATCAATTTCTACATAAACTTCAATGCTTTCTTCCACTGCACCACTATTCATTGCAAGTTCTTTTGCTTCCTTTTTAAGTTCTGCAATATCCTTAGATGTTGGGTTAGGGATTGTTCTTTCCACCATTTCACGTACCATTGCAAGGGCAACACCAATAGATGAAATTACCTCTGCATTTATTGGAATATCATATTTGAATCCCATCTCGTTTGCTGTAAATGTAAGAAGAGTACCAGCTCCACCACCTGCTCCTACTAACATGATCTGATCACGTTCAATTTTATATTTTGTAATAAGATCTTCAATGACAGGAACTATTTTTTCACAAGATTTCTTAAGAATAGCTCTTGCTGTTTCTTCTATTGATAATCCTACTTCGTCAGCCAAAAGTTTCATAGCCTTACAACTAGCTTCATAATTACCCCGGGCATAATCATTTTCACTTAGAATCCCCAATACATTTGCTGCGCATGTATTAGTAATCGTAACGCTTTCACCGTTGTTAAGACGGATTGCCACATAATCATCTGGATCGTTATCACGTGGACGCATATAGTATAATTCAGCGCCATCAAAGAGTGCAGGATCTGTAAATGCTGTATAACCCATATGTGCAATATGTGCACTTCTAGGGCCAACATCCACTATTTCACCTTTTTTAGCACGTACCATACTTCCACCTGCAACACCAAGAACACGAACATCTAATGAGTTAACATATGTTCTATGACCACCAATAATGGAGTAGTCTACAGCAGGACGTCCGTTTTTAATAACACCTATATTAGTTGAAGTACCACCTACTTCAAAATACACACCGTTTGATGCGCGAAGATACATAAGTGCGCCGATTACGCTGGCTGCTGGACCTGAAAGCATAGTAAGAATTGGCCTCTTTTTCATCTCACTAATTTCCATAACACCACCGTCACCACGCATGATCATCAAAGGTACTTTAACACCAGTGGAACGAACACTCCCTTCCGTACTGATAGCTGTATCAAGCATTTTAGGAAGGATACTTGCATTTAATGCCGCAGTACGGGTACGTGTTGTAAGTCCATAAAGCTTTGTTATGTCAGAGGCAACTGTACAAGCTATTCCTTGACGTTCTGATTCTTCCGCTATTAATTTCTCTTCTCGCATATTGTCTACACCGAATGCTTTACTAGCAACAATAACTTTTGCTCCTCCATCCACCATTTTTTTTATGAGATTTCTTACATTTTCTTCTGTCATATCTTTAATTTTAACGTAGGTTTGATCAATTTCGATGAATTTTCCAGTTCCAAGATCAATATTGTTAATTTTTGTCTGTCTCTTTGCTAGAAATCCTTCGATTCCACCGCCACCGATTCCAATTACGCCAACCCTTGCAACATCTCCTTCCAGAAGGGCATTTGTTGCCTGTGTTGTACTATGCGCAATAAATATTACCTCTTCTGGCTTAATATTATTTTCTGAGAGACATTTTTCAAATGCCTCAACTACACCTTTTGCAACACCCTGTTTATCATAATGAGTTGTCATTACAGACCCTTTTCCTACAATTTCATTTGTAGCATTGTCGATGGCTACCGCTTTTGTATGAGTACCACCAACATCTATTCCAATTCTAATTGCTCTTTTACTCATTACAATCTCCTTTCAAATACCATATAATTATTAAACTGTACTGATTTACGTATAAAATCTACACAAGGCCGAGTGTATATTTAAATTAAACCCGGCCTTGGAATTCGAATCATTTATTTGTAATATTACATTCCACTTATCATCTTGTATGCAAGAATTTCAACTACTACAAGAATAACCCATGCCCAAGGAAGATTTGTCTTAATATACTGTTTCGGTTCTACCTTTGCATAACTTATTGCCCACATAGTCCATGATTGTGTAGGACAGGAACCTGCAACGATTGCTACTGGTGGAATTAAGAATAATGCAAATAGGAAAGGTTCTGTGAAAACTCCCATTGCTTGCAAAATAGAAACAACTGCAATACCGGAACCCCAAATCATAAGTGGTCCACGGAACAATGCAAGAGGTGCTAAAACACATACTGCAACAAGTAAAATAACTGTGTTTGTAGGAATTATATCTCCAATTACATTTTGTAGAACTGGTGCTACCTGTTTTGCAGCTGCTTGGAAAATATTAACACTGTATAACATACCAATAAGAAGACCACTATCAGCTACGCCATCATATAGTGTTTTTTGTACTTTTTCTACTGCAAGTTTATAATTTCTAAGATTTCTTGAGAATAATAATCCAAGCACAATACCAACTAAGAAAGATGGTACTGGCTGCCATTTAAATACTGCAACCAGAATAATTGGAACAAATGGAACTATAATGCAGTACCATGGAAGAGGTTTTGCTTCATTGGAAGCTGTTGCTGTAGCTGCCCACGCTTTCGCTTTACCGCCATTCTTAGCTCTTAAGTAGCTAAATACGATAAATGCAATCATTACAGCTATATGTACTACTGTTGCTACTATAGCGAATCTCACATAATTGTCGTCATACTTTATATTAGGAAATACTGCCACAAATTGATTTACATAGGCTATGTTTAGGTACATACCAGCAGATACTGCAAGCATATAAGCACCAACTGCTGTTTTCTTATTAATTCCAATTGAGAACATGATAGGTAAAACAATCATACCGATTGCCATAACGGAACCTACACCAAATGCACTTGTGAATATGATTGCACATACAATATTAAGAAGTAGTACTGTAACAAGTGGTTTATCACCTGCAAGTTCAACAGTTTTCTTAATAATAAAACCTGCAATACCACTGTCTACAAGTACACGTCCAAACCATGCACCAAAAACAATAATAGCTATCGTAGGGCCATAGTTTTCAACTGATTTTTCAAAAATATCTGTTACTACCGTCTGTACTGGAACTCGTCCAATAATACACCAAATAAGTGCTGTTACAATAAAACCAATTAAAAGGTTTCCACCTTTCATACAATAAACAATTAAGCCTATAAATGTTACAAGTAACAACACGCTCGTAATAATATCAACCATAATTTCCTCCTTATTCAATAAAAAATATTATTTTCTATCAATAAACTGCAAACTACCCTCCTTTCTAACTATCAATATGTTGATTACTACATATGCCATAATTTTCTACGTCTCTTTTACTGATATATTACCACTGATATATCAGTACATCTATACTATTATTCAACAAAAATAAACATTATTTTTATATATATTATACAAATATTAGTCGAATACAGGTAGTAATTTGTCATATTAAGCAATTATTTAGTGCTAGCACCTTTTTACTTTTGTACTTCTTTTGATCTATTTAATTCCCCCTCTTTCTTCTTTGAATACCAAATATCAAAAGCGTTCCTGCCGAGATGGGCAACAGAGCACACCATAGGAGTATATTGCTGTTGTCGCCACTCTTTGGTGATTCGTTGTTTCCAGGCTTTGATGGTAACTTCCTCCGTATGTAATAGTATATTGTGTGCTCATTGCAGCTTTTTCCTCAGCTGAATATCGATCTTTTCTAATCACTGTCTGTTTTTCATGCCCGCTTACAGCGGGCTATTTTTTTCAGGATTCCTCCATGAGAAGGAATTTCCTCAAATAAAAAACTCCCGTCCTCTTGTTTCCAAAAGGACGAGAGTTACTCTCTTGTTATCATTCTTTATCGGAGTCATCCAGATTAATTCATTCAATCATTTGAATTTATAGTTTATTCTGTGGAAATGAATGAAACCATGCCCTCTCCTCAAATTTTTTCTTTTGTGGTATGTTTGGTTCTTCCTCCGTAAGCCCAACAGGAAGGAAACACACTAAATCTGTCTGTAATAAGGCCTTCATACCAGCAACTCTGATAACCCAATTCCACTATTGCAAGCAACCTATTTTGGATGGCCGCGGAATAGTCCTGTGATGATATCAATTGTATTCATCGCTTACCAGGTTTTCCATTATTTACATTGCCCAAGTCTCTTAATTATTCATTCATTACGGTATTTACTAAAATAGTATTTATAAGCTCTTTTTGTTTCTTAAATGCAGTAATTCTGTCAAATTTAAGATCTTCCATGATTTTTTTGATATCGCTCAATTGAAAATCCAATTCTTTAAAAAATAGAATTTGCTGCAGTACGTTTAGAGCTTCATCATCATATAAACGATATCAAGACACATTGACTTTTGTTGGTTAAAATATACCTATCTCATCGTAGTACTGTAACGTCCTATACTTGAAAATAATTCTTAAATTAATAATACCCTATCACGTTACGTGATAGTCAATAAAAAAACCAGGTTCAGGGGTGCTCTTTCTTTTTCATTATCTCTTATATTTTTCTGCCAGACTAAGTCTTGTGATAGAACGGCGCAGAGCCGTTTCTGCACGATACTCATTGATTTCTCCTTCTGAGCCTTTTAACCTTCTTTCGGCACGAATCTTGGCTTCCTCAGCTCGATGGACATCAATTTCCTCTGGCCACTCGCAAGATTCTGCCAGAATCACTACCTTCTTTTTCTGGATTTCGATAAATCCATCATGAAGAGCCGCTTCCTTTACTCCCTCTGGTTCATGGATGGTTAAGACTCCTGGAGAAACAATGGCTGTCAGAGGAATGTGCTCCGGATAGATACCCATGTCACCCTCTGTAGTTGTTGTTTCCACCATTTCCACGTCTCCATCATAGAATATGCGGTCTGGTGAAATAATCTGTAATTTCATAGTCTTTGAATCTGCCACCATATCCCTCCTTACTCTACTTTACACGAGCAAGAACGTCATCGATGTTACCAGCATTTAAGAAATGGCCTTCAGGGATATCGTCATGCTTCCCTTCCAGTATTTCTTTAAAACCTAAAATGGTGTCCTGGATTGGTACATACTGTCCTTTTAAGCCAGTAAACTGCTCTGCAACATGGAATGGCTGGGATAGGAAACGCTGCACCTTTCTTGCTCGGGCAACCACAAGCTTCTCTTCCTCGGAAAGCTCATCCATTCCAAGGATCGCGATAATATCCTGCAGTTCTTTGTATCTTTGAAGGATTTCCTGTACACCACGGGCAACTTTATAGTGCTCTTCCCCAACCACACGAGGATCCAGAATTCTGGAGGTAGAATCCAATGGATCTACAGCTGGATAGATACCAAGCTCTACAATGGAACGGCTAAGTACAGTTGTTGCATCCAGATGGGCAAAGGTGGTTGCTGGGGCAGGATCAGTTAAGTCATCGGCTGGTACATAAACCGCCTGTACAGAAGTAATGGAACCACTCTTAGTAGAAGTTATACGCTCCTGAAGAGCACCCATTTCAGTCTGTAGGGTTGGCTGATAACCAACGGCGGAAGGCATACGGCCTAATAAGGCAGATACCTCAGAGCCTGCCTGGGTAAAACGGAAGATATTATCGATGAAAAGAAGGACATCCTTTCCACCTTTATCACGGAAATACTCCGCCATGGTAAGTCCCGTAAGACCTACCCTCATTCTTGCACCTGGTGGCTCATTCATCTGACCAAACACCATGGTGGTTTTATTGATAACACCAGATTCTATCATCTCATAGTAAAGGTCATTTCCTTCTCTGGTCCTTTCACCTACACCGGTAAACACAGAATAACCACCATGCTCCGTGGCGATGTTGGTAATCAGTTCCTGAATCAGTACAGTCTTACCTACACCAGCACCACCGAACAGACCGATTTTACCACCTTTTTGGTATGGGCAAAGAAGGTCTACCACCTTAATTCCAGTTTCTAGCATCTCCGTAGAGGTTGCCTGCTCATCAAAAGGTGGGGCTGCTCTATGGATTGGTTCATAGCTTACACCCTTTGGTGCTTCTTTATTATCAATTGGCTGACCCAGTACGTTAAACATACGGCCCAGAGTGGCTTCTCCCACTGGAACAGAGATTGGCGCCCCGGTAGCAACTGCTTCCATGCCACGCCTTAATCCATCTGTAGAGCCCATGGCAATACAGCGAACAGTATCATCTCCTAGATGCTGTGCCACCTCTACCACAAGGGTCTCTCCCTTCTCCCTGGCAATATTGATTGCTTCATGTATTTCAGGGAGTTTGCCGCTGTCGAATTTGACATCTAATACTGCACTAATGACCTGAGTGATTTTCCCAATGTTTGCATCTGCCATCTGTTTTCTCACTCCTTTTCTAGTTTCTTTTGTCTATCCTGTATTAACTAATTGCACTGGCACCTGCCACAATCTCAGTGATTTCCTGAGTAATGGAGGATTGACGCGCACGATTATAGCTTAAGGACAAATTATCTATCATTTCATTTGCATTGTTGGTGGCGGAATCCATAGCTTGCATTCTGGCACCATTTTCACTGGCAAGAGCCTGGACGAGGCTTCCGTATAATAAACTCTTTACGTACTTTGGAATCAATAGATTAAGGATTTCCTCTTCCTCTGGCTCAAAGTTCATCAAAGTCAGAGTTTCGTATGGGTCCTGCTCCTCCTTATCCTCTTCTATGGAAGGGTCTTTAAGGACTGTCTCTATTGGAAGAATCTGTTGTAGAGTAGGAATCTGGCTAACGGTATTTTTAAATAGGGTATAGGCCAGATAAATCTCTCCGATTGCCCCATTTTCATAATCCTGTAGGACTCTTGCTCCAATTTTAACCGCATCGCTGTAAAGAGGATGATTCATGACCTCGGAGTCGTCCGATTGAATGTGGTATCCACGTCTTGCAAGAGCTTCTTTTCCCTTACGACCTATGGCATAAATAACGGTGTCCTCCTTTTTAAAGTCTCCGTCCGTAATCAGCTTCACCACATTGGAATTATAGCCACCGGCTAAACCACGGTTAGAGGTAATGAGAATCACCGCTTTTTTCCCAGATTCATTTCCCTTGATATAGGGATGATTGATTTCTCCAGCCTTGGCCAGAATAGAGGAAACCGTATTGTACATACACCCAAAATAAGGCTTGGATACCTCAGCGCGAGTCTTGGACTTCTGAAGCTTTACGGTAGACACTAACTTCATTGCCTTGGTAATCTGACTGGTGCTGGTGATGGAATCCCTTCTCCTCTTAATATCTCTCATTGAGGCCATCTTTGTTCACCTCTCTATTCTGTCGCAAAGATTTGCTTATATTCTTTTATGGCCTTTACTAGACCAGCTTCTGTCTCTTCTTTGATTTCTTTATTGGTACGAATTGCTTCTGGAATCTCAGGATACTTGGTATCAAGATATTCGAATAAGCCCTTCTGAAATTCCAAAATACGTGCCACAGGCACATCTAGCAGATATTTCTTTACTGCTGCATAGATGATAATAACTTGATATTCCACAGGCATTGGGTTGTACTGTGGTTGTTTTAATACCTCACGAATACGTTCACCCTGTGCCAGTTTCTCTTTCGTATCTGCATCTAGATCAGAGCCAAACTGAGCGAAGGCTGCCAATTCACGATACTGGGCCAGCTCTATACGGATCGGTCCGGCAATCTTCTTCATGGCTTTAATCTGTGCACTACCACCTACACGGGATACAGACAAACCAGGGTTAACGGCTGGTCTGAAGCCTGCGTTGAACATCTCTGTCTCCAGATAGATCTGTCCATCGGTAATGGAAATAACGTTGGTAGGAATATAGGCAGATACGTCGCCTGCCTGGGTCTCGATAATTGGAAGGGCCGTTAAGGAACCTCCTCCTAACTCATCAGACAAACGGGCGGCTCGTTCCAATAATCTGGAGTGAAGGTAGAATACATCACCCGGATAAGCCTCACGGCCAGGTGGTCGACGAAGTAATAAGGACAGGGTACGGTAAGCGGTTGCATGCTTACTCAGATCGTCATAGATGATTAGTACATCTTTTCCTGCCTCCATCCATTCCTCTCCAATGGCACAGCCTGAATATGGAGCTATATATTGTAAAGGGGCAAGTTCACTGGCAGTAGCCGCAACTACTGTGGTATAAGCCATAGCATCTCTTTCCTCAAGAGTTTTTACTAGATTGGCCACTGTAGATGCCTTCTGACCAATGGCTACATAGATACAATTCACGCCCTGACCTTTCTGATTGATAATGGTATCTAACGCTATTGCTGTCTTACCGGTCTGTCTATCGCCAATGATTAACTCACGCTGGCCTCTTCCAATCGGTACCATGGAATCAATCGCTTTGATACCTGTCTGCAATGGAGTATCTACGGATTTACGAGAAATAACACCTGATGCCACACGTTCAATCTTACGATATTTCTCTGTGTCAATGGGTCCTTTTCCATCGATAGGCTGTCCCAGTGCATTTACAACACGCCCTAACATGGCATCTCCAACCGGCACCTCAACTACCCGGCCAGTGGACTTAACCGTATCACCCTCACTGATATGAGTGGCAGAGCCGAGAAGAACAGTACCTACGTTGTCCTCCTCCAGGTTAAGCACCATACCATAAACTTCACCAGGGAATTCAATAAGTTCGCCTTGCATGGCATTCTCTAATCCGTGGATACGAGCAATTCCATCGGCTACTTGAATTACAGTACCTACGTCAGACACTTCAAGCTTTGTACTATAATTACGAATCTGCTCTTTAATCACAGAACTGATTTCTTCCGGTCTTAAATTCATGATACTTATGCACCTTCTTTCTGTAATTTTATACGAATGCTTTTGTCATTGCTTTAATTTGGCTCTTGATGCTGTTATCCACAACACGGTCCTTAATACGGATGATTAATCCACCAAGAATTGTTTTATCCACGGTATAATGCATCTCCAGCTTCTCATACTGGGTTGTCACTAAAAGCCTTTGTTTAATCTTTTCTTGTTGCTTTTTAGACAAATTAAGGGCACTAGTCACCCAAACAACACCTATTTTCTTATGTTCCCGAACTCGCTCCATATAGTATTCAATGATAGAAGTAAGCTCTTGGTATCTTCCTTTATCTATAATTAAAACAAGAAATCCCACTATAGTATCTGAAAAATGACCTTTAAAGACATTTTCAATCATCTGAATTTTATCACTTTTGGAAACCTTAGGATGGCTAATAAATCTGGACAACTCCTCATTTTCCTTAAACACCTTAGTCAAAGTCTGAACTTCTTCTGTGAGAGCGTCCATGGTTCCATCTTCTAAAGCCACCTCAAATAAGGCGTCTCCGTAGGTTTTAGAAATTAACTTTGCCATGTGCGATCACCCATTTCCTTCAATGCGTCCTCCACTAGTTGGTCCTGTTTGGCCTTGTCTAAGGAAACCTCAATAAATTTGCCCGCCATCGCGGCAGCCACTGTAATCATTTCCTGTTTTACTTCATTTTGCACTCTGCTCTTCTCCAGATTAGCTTCTCTACCAGCCTGCTCAATGATACGATGGGCTTCTTCCTTTGCTTCTTCCACAATCGCTGTTTCTCTCTTTAACGCCTTCTTTCTCGTATCAGAAAGAATCTGCTCTGCCTCTTTATTTACGGCCTTTAACTTCGCATTGTATGCAAGCTTTGCCTGATTCGCTTCTTCTTTATCTTCCTCTGCCTGCTTTAATTGACTAGCCACAAATTCCTGACGTTTTTGTAGGAATTTACGGACAGGGTTAAATAACAAGTAGGACAAAAAGATAAACAGCACGAAAATAGACAATGCAGTGATTCCAACATCATTCAGAAGCTGCCAGTCCAGCCCGAAGATTCGGTCATGAAGACCCTCTGTAAGAAATGCAGAAGTCCCACTAAATCCCGTCAACATACCACTCACTTTCTAGCCTCCTTTCGCTTTTTTACATGTACTCATTGATACGAAAGAATTTAGAAGAATGGGTTGGCAAATAATAAGATAATTGCAACGGCGAATCCGTAAAGCCCTGTGGTCTCAGCAACTGCCTGACCAAGTAACATAGTAGACATAATATTACCTCTTGCACCCGGATTACGTCCAACTGCAGAAGCACCATAACCAGCTGCAATACCCTGTCCAATACCAGGTCCGATACCTGCGATCATCGCGATACCTGCACCGATTGCAGAAGCTGCTTTAATAATATCTGTTCCTGTGATAACGTCCATAAAAAATCCTCCTTAAAAGAAATTATTTCGTTGAATGTGCCTTGGTTATTCCTCTTCAAATGTCTGAGCAATAAATACCATTGTTAACATACAAAATACGTATGTCTGAATCAAACCTGAGAACAAGTCAAAGTATGCATGTAAAAATGCTGGGTAGATGAGGGTTAAGAACCATGGTAATAAACCATAAATTAAACCCATCATTACCGTACCTGACATAATGTTACCAAACAGACGCAAGGATAAGGATAATGGTGTAGCAAATTCTCCAATCAAATTGATCGGGAACAAAACTGGGATTGGTTTAAACAGTCCCGTCAACCTTCCTAGCTTCTGATATTTGATACCGTTGTACTGAATCATGACAAAGGTAATCAGACCTAAGGTTAAGGTCACACCATAATCTGCTGTTGGTGGTCTTAACAGGAACAATCCTGCTAAATTAGCAAATGGGAGAAAGATAAATAAAGTTCCAATGTAATTGGAAAACTTCAAGTAACGCCCTTCGCCCATATTCGCTTTGGTCAGACCATCTACTTTTTCTACAATCAGCTCAATGACATTTAAGAATGCACCTGGAGCTTTTGTAGGATCAGCTCTTCGAATTGCTATGTTGGCGGCAATTGCAAAGCCAATTATCACAATCATGACAATCAGAATAGATACATGGGTATTAGTCAGATATACATCATGTCCAAAAAGTGAATATTTAAAATATCCATCAATACCTATTCCTAAGCCACCACTATCGCTAGCCTGTTCAGCAGTCTCAGTTGCTCCCTGTGTTAAAAATAGGGCAAACTGATTTCCCACTGTCTCACCTTCCTTTGTTGATTATTTAAACTCTATTAAATAAAACCTTGTGGATAAGTGGTTGAATAAACGCACTTAACTTTAATGTCAGCAAGCCAAATAAAATACCTACTACACTAAACAAATCTTTCCACACTATCCCGATTGCCAGGGCTCCTCCCATAAGAGCCATTCTGACAATTGACGCTGTAACTGTATACCGAGTAGCTCTCTTGCCCTCCATATCAACAGCCTTCCCCAGCGTATGATACATCTGCAATAAGACAATTATTGCAATCATACTGCCAAATAAAACGCCCAGAATATACGCTAATTTATTACTAACAATCAGTACTCCAATTACATTAAAGAAAATTGTACCAATCAGTAAGCCAATAATCATTTCCATTAACGTTTGCTTCTCTTCTTTCATGATAACCTGCCTTTCACTATATTATTCTTACTATCGGTCTCGTTTACAGTCTTAGAAGATGATGACTGACTCGAAGTCCGGCCTTCCTGCTTAAGCCCTTTCAAGTACTTAAGCTCTGCATCTTCTCTCGCCTTGTCTTTGGCATAAAACTGCTTAGTCAGAACATATACATTACGAAAAGCAGACAAAATACCTAGGATAAGAAAAACAAAAAACCAGCCACCTGTCTGAAAATAATGGTCCAGTTGGTATCCTATAAAGATACATAAAAAAATAGGTACCAGCATGGTAATCCCGATCTGGGTTATCATTATGATGCCTTTTTTTATATCACTATTATTTTTCATCCAATTCACCTCAGTTATCAGAACTACGTTTATGTCATTTTTCAGTACTAAGTCTATATAAATACTAACATACGTCATAATTTTTATTATTTTGCTATACAAATTCTCTATATCCATGTCCAGTGATTGTATTTATCATATGTTTATTGTGTATTCTTTATTCATATATCACCATTTTGTCCGCGAAAACTTCACAGAACACAAACAATAAGTCTGCTCAAAGGAACCTTATTGAGAGAAATCGACCAAAAAAGCTTATATTTTATATCTTATATTCTCAATAAATGGTATAATCGTAAAAAGCCTTTAAATTTGAAGGAGGTTCTGTATGAATAAAGACATACTTTTATATCGGAAACGGCTTATTCCTGAAGAACTGATTCCCCTTAAAGATGACATTATCATCTACGCGGATGAAAAGCTTGTAATTACTCATTGGAATACAATAAAACCTAGGAAGGACATTGCCTACGGTTACTCTGCCTTTCTTTTAGATAGGGGATACAAAATAAGTAAGGTATTCGACCACAACGACCAACTGGTATACTGGTACTGTGATATCATTACCCATACCTATGAAGCATCCTCCAATTCTCTGATCATAATTGATTTATTAGTAGATGTCATTGTCATGAAGGATGGAAGCCTTAAGGTTTTGGATTTGGATGAACTTTCTGAAGCGCTAAAGCTTGGTTTACTCTCCAAGAAAGAAGCCTGCAAGATATTAGATAAGACAAATTCCCTGCTAAAAGATATCTACGAAGGAAGATTCAGGGAATATCAAGATATTGTAGAAATTATTAGTAATAAAAAGAACACCCTATAGGTTCTTCACAAACAAAGGGCATTAAGTCTAGTGTTGGTGCAAGATATATTGTACTTGCACCAATACCAGCATTAGAGCCTTTTTTCATGTTCCCTTTTTCTCTAGAATATTCCTATATTGCTAAATAATAATTCGAAAGCATATATTGCACCACCTAATAATGTTGGATCATTCTTTGTCACACGCTCTGTTTTTAAAAAAGTTCCAACTCGCAAGGCTTTCTCTCTATCGGTGTATTTACTAATTTCATCTTGAAGCCGTTCAACAAAGCTTTCCGTTGGAGGTACTTCATCCGCTATAATTATCACATCCGGATCTAATAGTTCCAACATCTGTGCAATGGTATAAGCAATATTTTCTATCATTTCATTAAAAACCTGCAGACAAAGCTGATCATTATTTCTATAGCCTGCAATAACATCCCGAATGTTCAAGTCCTTCTTATTGGCCACACAAGATTCGGGATAGGTTTCAAACAGTTCCTTCGTCCGCTTCAGTAAGGCTGGAACAGCCGCCACATCATTAAGGGTCTTATCACTGTCCTTGCTTATTCGCATATTTTTTAATTGACCGCAGAGGCCATTGGTTCCATATACAATTTCATTATTTATCAGCATACTGCCTTCAATATCATAGCCCAACAGAATATTAATCATCATGGCATAATCATCTTCACAGTTCTTCCACTTCTTATACTTGTTCCATGCTCCGTATGTAGAAAGGTTGACTCCCCGATTTACAAATACCTTATACCCTGTTCGATTATATATAATCTTTCCTATTGGACAATACTCCTGACGATACTCATCCCACAATTTATAATCCGAATTAATCAGACGATACATATGTTCTACACCTACTACAATACACATAATCTTACTTACATCGATAATGTTCTTCATGTTATTGATATGTGCATCAATAAGATCCACTGCCTCATAAATATAATCTTTCTTTTCGTAGAATATCTTTTCTACATATAAATTTTGTACATGTGCATCATATAAGGCTATTTTCACATAAGCTGCTGTCATTCTTACTACTACTATATAGATATTATCAACCATAGAAAAGGCTTTTACGCCCCGGCCACTGCCACCATCCATCATTCCCTGTTCTTTTATAAAGCCCTGAGCTAATAGCTCTTGAATGATAATCGTCACCGTAGCTGGTTGCAATCCAGTCTTTTCTGAAAGCTGTTTTCTGGAAATGGTTCCTTCTTGTTGAATAAGTTGTAGAATAAGATTTCTATTTTCCTGTAGGACAGTGCTGGAATTCTTTCCAATTTTCTTCGTTTTCTTTATTGCCGAGAATCTAGGGTCATATGTATGTATTCCTGCCACAACATCCAATCCTTTCCAAGGGAATTATATAACTTATTTATACTTATTATAACATTATAAATTTCTTTTTGTAAGAATTAATTCTATTAGATAAAATTAATTTCACAGCTTATCAATATACAGATGGGGTGACCTTATTCTGAACCTGTTCAATAAAAGTTTCCTCTTATTATATATTAGATGTTCTATATCTAAACTCCATATGTTATAATACGGAGTCAAAGGAAACATCTAGTGTCTCGTTCATTTCTTTCACTCCTGTAGCAGATACTAGCAAGATATTAGAAGCTGGTTTTAACTCACCTGTGCGAATAAACAGTTTTACATCCTTGGAGGCCTCAATGAAATCCGGCATAGATACTTCAGATGCTTTCTGATTAGTAAACATCTTAGTAACCTCTTCATAATAATCCGTATTATATTGTTTCATAAAATCAAATACCATGTATTCTTCGACAATCATTTCATTTAATACTGCCTTTAGTGTCTGCATAAAAGTAGGAATACCTGCCACTAAGGATACATCCACAATAGTGGAACCCTTAGGAATTGGAAAACCTGCATCACATATTACTAACTTATCCTGGTGGCGAAGCTTGGTTAATTCATATTGTAAATCCGCATTTAAAATTCCTGTTTTTTTCATGGTTATTCCTCTTTTCTTTTTTTATTTTTTACAATTAAGGTTATCGTAAAGAAGACGGTTAACGAAAGTATTAATATACCAGCACCTGTTGTAAGGGTATGTATTCCCCAAAGCTTAATCACATATCCCCCTACCAAGGACCCCGTAATACTAACTAAGGTCATATTCATTGCGTTAAGCGATTGGGCAGTATTAGAAACCTCCCTTGGTACAATCTCATAGATATAGGTTGGTCCCAAGCTGTAAAAAATACCTCCTGCTGCCCCTGACAAGATCATGATTCCTATGATACCGTAGATATTACCTGCCGTCTGATATAAAAGATGCTCTAGTCCGTGGAGAATGCCTGGGACTATTATAATATAGCGAAGTGGTATTTTTTTCATCAGCCTAGCACCTAAATACATAGTACTAATCTCTACAAGAGCTCGAAGTCCTGTGACCAATCCGATTTGACCCGGTTCACAATCGGCTGCCACTAAGATATAGGACATAAAGATCAGGGTCACTGACAGGTAGATGTTTAGTCCAAATGCATAGATCAGATAGAAGATAAAGGAGCGATTCTTTATCAATACCTTAAAATAATTTTCTTTTTTCTTGTTTTCCTCTTTTGGCTCATCTTTTACCGCTGTAGTTTTTCCTTTCCCAGGGGCAATAAGAAGTAATATGATGATTAGAGGAAGTATTATATAAAACGCTACATCAGCATTAAAGTAAACCCCTACCAGACAGCCTAGGATGATAGAAACCAGAGAATATCCCACTGATCCCCACATTCGAACCCTTCCGTAGCCGATTCCTTTGGGTGATAGTTCACTAATACACCAACTATCTAACATAGAGTTGGTTGCCTGTCGAAACAAAAAAATAAAAGGAATATATACATAATAGATATTTACATTGCCACCTGTAATTCTTTTAGCCAAAGGAAGAAGGCAATATAGTATGGAGGTTACCACTACACTTAGTAAGAAGGTTCCCCTTGCCGTATGCAACCGATCACTAATTATGCCCCAGATAGGTACTGTAATTAATCCCACTACAGAGGAGGTAGCCACAATAATACCTATTTGGTCACTTCTCATGCCCGAGTCTTGAAGAAACATGGTCTGATACGAGGTTATGGAAAAGATAGCGAAGAACAAATCTTCCACTAGAGAAAATTTAATAAATTCAACTTTTGCATTTTGCTTCATAATATTTTCCCTTCTATAAAGTAAGAAATGGAAACCTACATACAGCATCTTCAATTTCCATTTCTCACCGTTATCCTATATTAATGTTCCTCCAGTACAGTCTACTACCGCCCCTATCATCTGCTTGAATAAAGGGGAAGCTAGTATTGCAGCAACATTACCCATTTCTCTAGGCATTGCGAATTCACCTGATGGTAGTAATTTTCGCACTCTTTCTGTTCGCTCATCTCCATCTCTATGACCCCTTTCAGTGCGTACATAACCGGGAACTATACCGTTGACATAGATCCCATACTGTATGAACTCTTTTGCCATACCTCTGGTAAGAGAGACAAGTGCTCCTTTATTGGCCACGTAAGGAAGATTATTAATGCTACTTGAAAGAATAGCAGATTTAGATAAGAGGTTGATAATATGACCGCCCTTTTTATTATCTATGCAATGTTGTAAGAAAAGTTTACTCATATAAAAGGCAGGATCTAACAACCCTTCCTCAGCAAGCTTCCACTCACCGGAGGAAATCTCCTGAAATGGTTTTGGGCGAAAGCCACCAGCTGCATTATTGACCAATATATCAATTGTGCCGAAGATCTTTTGTGCCTGTTCAAATAAGTTTTTGGCTCCGTCTTCTTTGGACACATCTGCCTGGATGGCAACAGCCTGAACATGATTACCCGTCAGTTCCTTGGCAAATTCCTTAGCCCCAGCCTCGTCAGAACGAAAGTTTACAACTACATTACAGCCTTCCTCTGTAAAAACTGTAGCTATCCCTTTTCCAATCCCTTTAGAACCGCCTGTTATGATAACTGTCTTTCCGGTTAATTGTAAGTCCATTTCATTATCCTTCTATAGGTAAGTTTTAATAGCTTCATCTATCATGTTCATCTCTTCAGCTGTTAAACTCCATTCAAAACCTTTACAATTCTCATTAGCTTCCTCTGCATTTCTAACACCACAAAGAGAGGTATGAACGAATTCTTTCTGTGAGTTCCAGTTAACAGCTACTTGAGCGACTGGTGCATTATGAGTTTCCGCAATCTTATCAAGTACCTTTAATAACTGCATAACCTTTGAGAATTTTGGTTCTTTAAAGAAATCATAGAATACAAGACGCATATCATCTGGAGCAAAGTTAGGTAATTCTCTGATAGCACCAGTTAAGATACCAGCACCTAAGGAGCCATAAGTCATATTAGCCATACCATTTGCATTGGTCCATTTCATTAATTCTTCCTGACTTCTGTTAACCATGGAGTATGGAGGCTGTAAAGCATCGATCTCGCCATATTGTCTAATGTCCTCAATCTGCGCTTGGTCAAAGTTAGATACACCAATATAGCGAATCTTACCAGCTTTCTTTAAGGAATTCAAAGCTTCCATGGTCTCAGAGAATGGAGCATTGTGCTCAATGTCTGGCCAGTGAACGATATATAAATCGATATAATCTGTCTGAAGATTTTTTAAGGATTCTTCGCAAAGTCTGATAACAGTCTCTTTTCTGCAGTCTTTTACAAATCCCTTTTCTTTGTCATTATATACACCTGTCTTAGTTGTAATATATAGTTTATCTCTACGCCCTTTGATAGCTTCCCCAACTACTCTCTCAGATTCACCAAAGTTATAAGCAGGTGCAGTATCAATACTGTTAACACCATTATCTAACATTGCATGAATGGCTTTGATGGAATCTGCTTTGTTAACATCGCCCCAGTTTGCACCACCAATTGCCCAAGTACCTACTGTTAAAGCTGAAAATTTCATTTCTGTCTTACCAAATTGTTTATATCTCACGTGTATTGCTCCTTTCTACTTATATCCCATTTTCTCAAGAAATGTCTGATATAATCGTTCATATTCTTTATGTACTTCCATATGTGGAGTAAAGGTATCTTTTACATGTACCATATGTTCAACCGCTTCCCTAAGGTCAGAATAGAGCCCAATCCGGACTGCTGCTAGTACAGCACCACCAAGAGAGGATATCTGTATATTACTCATTCTCTCAATGGTTCTTCCTGAGATATCCGCCCTCAACTGCATCCATTCATCAGAGTTGGCAACGCCGCCACCAATTCTTACTCTGGTGATTGGATCTGACTTAATCTTCTGGCAATTTTCAATCAGACGTCTGTTCTCAAATGTCAATGCCTCGATAATTGCCTTAAATAAATCTGCCTTAGTGGTAGTAACACCAAAGCCCTCTATACGGCCTTGATTTCCCTCTAAAGTTGGATATACCATTACGGTTCCTTTTCCGTCAAATTTCACACTGTTCCAATATTTGGTATACTCTTCCTGGCTTGTGCTTCCATTGATCTCACGCATAAACCATTCCAGAGTTGCTCCTGCTGTAGGAATTGCTCCTAAACAGATGGTGGTGTTCTCCAGTGGTCCATTATAGGAACAAAGTGGTACCTCAGGGTAATCTTTTGCTATATTTACAATGCCATTGGCCAGGTATCCTACGTGATCAAAGGTTCCAGTAATATCACCGACAAAATCAACATTTTCATCTATGATACCCATGCCAATCATACCAACATCACAATCATGACCTCCCGCTATTACCGGAATCTCATGGGTGAAGGTTACATCCCCATAGTTCTTCACATATCCCACAATTGCATCTGTAGCTACAATATCGGTACCTAAGGATTCTTCTGTAATTCCCATCACATCTAAGAATCGTTTGGACCATGTTAACCCATTTAGATTACATACCTGTTTTCTAGCTGCCATGGTATAGTCATTGGCTGCTTTAAGCCCTAATTTACGGAATACATATTGTTGTTGTGTGTCATAATAAGCCAGTTTATCCACTATCTCCGGCATGTTGTTCTTCACCCAAAGTGCCTTGGCACCAAACTTAAACAGCATGTAAGTATCACCTATGATGTCAATCTGTTCTGCTGCCGGAATCTGGCTATTAATGTAATCTACTTCTTCCTGACCTCTTATATCTGTACAGAGAATACAATCATTTAATGCATTGCCATCTTTGTCCACTGGAATCAAGTTATCTCCGAAGAAGGAGTAGGCAATTGCTTTCGCCTCATCCTCCTCGGTGAATTGTTCCATAACTGCTCTCATACAGTCTACGGAATAGTCCCATATGTACTTAGAAGAGATCTCTGCATATCCTTTGCCTTTGTTCTCAACCAGATATTTCTTTGAAGAAGAATATTGGATGCCACCATTGGCTGCATCAATTGCATTGACACGGACATTGGAGGTACCATAATCTACAACTAAGATAATGTTTCTCTTCATATATGGTCTCCTTATTTATTTACTACGTTAATCCATTCTCCAGTCTCAAAGTAATGTTCCAGAGCTCCTATCATGATATCCATTGTCATTTCAAAGATATTGGAGCAATGTCCTGCCAGATGGTTCGTAATAGTAACGTTTTCTAAGGATAATAAAGGATTGTCGTCTTCAAGTGGTTCCTGATGGAATACATCAAGACCAGCTCCACCAATCTTATGATTTACAAGAGCATCCATTAAGCTGGCTTCATCTACAAGTCCTGCTCTTGCAGTATTGATTAAGAAACAGGTAGGTTTCATTAATGCGAACTGCTCTGCTCCGATTAAACCTTTTGTCTCTTCTGTTAAACGGAAATGAACGGAGATTACATCTGCTTCTTTACAAAGTTCATTCAAAGATACTGGAGTATATCCCTGTTCTTTAATCTTTTCATCTGGTACATATGGATCATAGATTAATACATTTGCTTCAAAGGCTTTCATAATCTTAGCAACTCTGGATCCAACGGCACCACAGCCAACTAAACCAATATTTTTACCTTTTAAGTTTACAGAATAGTCTGCATTAACAAACTTGTTGTCAAAATTTTTATTCTGCATTCTCTGATGGGAACGAGCAATGTTCTTCATCTCAGAGATCATTAAGCCAACAGTGAATTCAGATACAGGAACTGCTAATCTACCTGGAGCGTTGATAACCTTAACACCCTTCTCAGTAGCATTAGGAACGTTAACATTCTCCACACCACTTCTCATGATACATACAGCTTCCAGATTTTCTCCCGCATTTACTGCTTTTGTACTAATTGCACTGATATGAGAGATTACGATATTGGCATCTTTGATTGCCTCAAGTAATTCATCCTCTTCCTCAATTACATCTGGACCGTTCTTCTCCATCTTTAAAAACATCTTAGCGAAAGAGTCTCCATCCTTAATGTCTTTTTGTACCTGGATATACTTAACCTCTGCACCATATTTCTCAGCTAACACATCAAATTTATGTATGGAGTCATTTCCACGTACTGTGAAGTCCTCCATAACGACTATTTTTTTACCCATTTTAAATCTCCTTTCTTACTGCTTCTATTAATTAATCTGTAAAAGTACAAGCACCTTTAATAAAATCAGTATCTCCCATTTTCTTCATTACTGGAATAATCTCATCCAGACTTGTAAATGGATGTGTAATTAATCTATCAAATGGAAGTTCTTTATATCTTTGTAAGAATTTGAATGCTCTGTCGAAGCAAGCTGGAGTATTGGCTACAACACTTGTAATATGAGCATTTTTCTCAAATATAACCTTAGCAATGTTAAGCTCAGACATAATTCCTCTACCAAAGTCAATCGCATTACCTACTTCTACATAGGTACCAAGCTTTCTTACCATCTGCATACCTTCAATACAGGAGGATGGATGATTTGCACAGTTGATTACGATATTAGCGCCACCCTCTGTCAATTCATAGATCTTAGCAATTCTTTCTTCTGTAGTCAGCTTAGAGGTATTAAGAGCAATATCTACCTTCGCAATGTCTTTCGCATATTCCAGCTTCTTATCAACAAAATCAGTAATAATAACCTGCTGTGCACCCATTTCTTTTAAAATCATTGCAGTCATGATACCAATTGCACCGGCACCTACAACTAAGCAGCGGGAGCTAAGGCTGAAACCTTCTCCTGTACCACCAACAGCTGTCATGGTCTGTTCAACTGCTCTCATGGCTACTGCACATGGATCCAATAAAGCTGCAATCTGACTTGGCATGTCATCTGGAACCTTCCATACATAGGTGCCTGGGAAGATGTAACAATACTCACCAAATCCGCCTTTGAAATGAGGCCATTTCTCAGCATCATGGTTTAACATCTCTGTATCCTGATCAAATACACCACCATAGATAAAGTCTTTCTCACATACACCGCAAACGCCATCACCATAAGTCATACAACTATCGCATTTGCCACAGGTAATATGAGGATAAACTACGATTCTATCTCCAACCTTAAGGTCTCCACCATAACAGTGGATGGTCTCATTTGCCTTTGCCCCAAGGGAAATGATCTTACCCATAAACTCATGTCCTTCAACACCTGGAGCATGAGTACCTGGTAATTTAACAAAATGTTGGTCACTACCACAAATACAGAATGTCTCAATCTTAATTACGGCTCCATCTTCTTTAGCCTCTGGAACTGGATACTCTTTTACTTCCATAGAATAACAACCAGTGTTAACTGCTAATTTACCCATTTTTTCAGCCATTTCTTTATTGCCTCCTTAATCTATTAATTCATCTTGCTGGCACGAATCTTTAAAATGGTAACTAAGGTTACCGCTCCAAGCATTACTCCACCCTGTACAATATACTGCTGCCAGGTTGTTGCTCCAATTAAAGTCATACCATTATTAATAATGTTTACTAACAATGCACCAACGATGGTACCAAATACATTAAATACACCAATTCTATAGAAGGTTGCACCTAACATTAACATAGTCAGCAAGTTAACTAAGGTAGTTGCTCCTAGATATGGGCTTGCTGCATTTAACTGTGAGGAGTTAATCATACCTGCTAAACCGCAGAGTACGGCACTAATTATGAATGCTTTCATCTTTTCTTTTCTGGCATCAATACCAATGTACTTACATGCATTACTGTTAGATCCAACTGCATACAACTTTCTACCATTTGTCATACCTTCTGTATAAATTAGTATGACTGCTGAAATTACTATCAATATGAGTACAGATATCGGAATGACCCCGGCAATCTTTTTCTGCCCAATTGCTACAAACACAGATCCCCAAGTAGATGAGAATACACGACTACTACCGGTAATCATCTTATTAAAGCCATCTAGGATAAAGGAAACACCCATTGTTGCAATGAATCCAGGAATACCCATTCTTGTATGTAAAACTCCATTTAAAACGCCAACTAAAGCACAGAAAACCAATCCAATAATCATAGCCAACCAATAATTTATACCGGATTTAGCTAAAACCGCAAGGATACAGGCACCTGCTGCCAACTCTGAACCGCAGGCAAAATCGATTTCACCTGTGATCATGACCAGAGAAAGACCTAAACTGGCGATGCAGAGGACAACGGTGGATCCAATGATGTTCATGATGTTACCCAATGACAAAAAGGTTGGTTGTAACACTGCAAAAACTACCCCTACTATAATAGTAAATAATAGCAATGCGTATTTAACGAAGAATGAACTACTCTTTTTTGCTTTAACTTTTCCCATTTTTGCTCCTCCTATCCCATCTTCACAGAAGGAAGACCTTCTTTTCTTGTCATTGCAATATATCCTAC
Organism: Bacillota bacterium; assembly: GCA_023411225.1. GTDB lineage: Bacteria > Bacillota > Clostridia > Lachnospirales > Lachnospiraceae > KM106-2. Next base: position 13,382 of record JAEYPA010000028.1, on the reverse strand, counting down.
TGCAATAAGTAAGATAATTCCGTTTACAACATCTTGAATATAGTCAGGATAAGAACAGAATGTAATACCATTGCTGTTAATACTGCTGCTACCACTGTTCCCTGTACATTAAATCTACCTGGTCTTAAGAAGGTTGCTCCTAACATCGCAGCTGCCATGGCGTCCATCATGATTCCGCTTCCAAGTGTATTGGTAACGTTATTGGTCTTGGAAGAAGCCATAATGCCACCGATACCGCATACTAAAGAACAGAGTATAAATGCAATAATCTTGATTTTCTTTACATTGATACCAACCTGTTTACAACAGCTAGCATTAGCACCTACTGCCTGAATATTAGATCCTAATTTTGTCTTATCCATTAAGAACCAAAGCAATAATGCAATAATAACAAAAGCTACTGCCATAACTGGAATTGGTCCAATATAGCCTTGTCCTAACCATTTAAATGAATCTGGCCAGTTACTATAAAACATCGTCTTACCTTCTGTCAGTATATTGACAAAACCATCGTTAATTTTAGAAAGTGCCAATGTGGCAATAAATGCTGGAACTCCAACAATAACGCCTAACCAGGAGTCAATGACACCAATTAGGCAAACAAATAATAATGCAATCAATACACCTATGACATAGACAGACACATTACCTTTTCCTAATACAAATCCCAAGATAGAAGCAGTCAAGGTAGCTTCTGCGCCTACACCAAAGTTCATCTCACCAACTGTCATGACAATACTGGCGCCAAGGCCTATTGTTCCAACTAGTGCAGAGGTTGATAGAATATCTAATAAATTACTAACTTGTAAAAATCCTGGCCTAATTAATCCAAACACAATAATTAGAAGTACATCGGCAATTAACAGAAAATACTTTGTTATAGACTCCCCAACCTTGTGTTTCTTCTTAGTTGCTGCCACTTCATTATTTGCCATTGCCAACACCTCCTAATGCATAACCTAAGATTGTTTCTTTATCAAATTCTTCTCTCTTTAATTCTTTTACGACATTTCCTGCATAGAATAAATACATTCTATCGCATACCTTCATTAGCTCTTCTAACTCCGAGGAAATGAATACTACACTTTTATCTAAGTTATCTGCTAAATTACGAATTTTTAAGTAGATTTCACTTTTAGCACCAAGATCCAAACCGGCTGTAGGTTCATCTACAGTAAGTAATTTCAGGTTGTCAACTTCTACAGAACGTCCAATGATGATTTTTTGCATATTACCACCAGATAATTCAGATATCAGCTGATTCTTACTAGCATATTTGGTCCCATTTTTCTTTAATACTTCTTCTGTGAATTTTCTGCTTTCTTTATTTTTTATCATCATTAATTTAGTAGCAAATTTTCGTACAAACAGAGTACATACATTTTCTACAAGGTTTAGAGATGGGAAGATACCATTGATACGTAATTCAGGGGTAAGAATCATACCCTTTTGTATCATCTTATAGCTATCACCATTTGTGATTTTCTCTCCATCAAATATGAATTCCTTTTTACTACTCATTCTTATTCCAGATATAACCTCCATGGTCTCGGTACGTCCTGAACCAACTAATCCATAGAATCCAACTACTTCTCCTTTACAAACATAAAAATCAGTATCATGATGTTTTCCGTCATAAGTCAATTCCTTAACTTCTAAGATTTTATGTTTTTCTAATTCCTTATAATCCTTTGTTGGAACATCTACATTCTTTATTTTCTCACTACGAATCATTGCTCGCACACATTCATCCTGTGTTATCTCTGCAATATTAGCTGTCATGGTCTTCTTTCCATCTGCCATAACAGTTACTTTATCCGCGATTGCAAAAATCTCTTCTAACTTATGTGTAATATAGATGACAGAGATATTCATATCTGTTGATAATCTCTTTACAAACGCCAAAAATGGCTCAATCTCGCCTTCACCAAGAGATGCTGTAGGCTCATCTAGAATTAAAAGCTTAGGATTGGTAGACCCAGCTCTCATGATTTCCACTAGTTGCTGAGCACCAGCACCAAGTTTTTCAACTGGGACATCTAGTGGAACATCTACTCCCAGATGTTCTCTTACTTTTTCTGCACGCTTCATAATCGCCTTCTGATCAATGATAATACCTTTCATCAATTCAGCTCCAAGGCTTATATTCTGTGCGGCTGTCATATATCCAATTAAGTTTCTTTCCTGATACACCATGTTGATTCCTGCTGCCATAGAGTCTGCAGGACCTTTGAAATCCACTTTTTCGCCATTTATTTCAATGTGCCCTTCATCAATACTATAGGCACCAGTTAACATCTTACATAATGTACTTTTCCCTGCTCCATTTTCACCAATAAGAGCATGTATTTCGTTTGGATTTACATCAATATCCACATGATCAACGGCTGTTATTCCTGTAAATCTCTTTGTAACTCCTTTAACACTTAACAGCGGAATACTATTAGTCACATCCATCACCTCGTTTTATTCAAGAGATGGGGACATCCTTTTTAAAAGTGACATCCCCATTCCTTCTTTCTAAACTGTTTTATGATTCTACTTTAGCTCGTAACTACTCACTTACTGTATAAGTATCTGGCCAGTTGTACCATTCATTAGCATCTTCCGTGTAGTAATCAAAGATACTATTAATATTAGCCCCTACTGCCGGAACATTATCCTTGCTAACAACAAGTCCTTCTGTAAATAGTACTTCACCAACTTTAGATAAAATGCATCCCTCATCTCCAGGATTTAAGCCTTTTACCTGGATATCATTAATTGCTTCAAATACCTTATGGGTGAACATTTCAAATGGCTGTGCGTAGCTATATTTAAAGTAACCACCGCTACGAATATAACTCCAAGCATCAGAACCACCATCAATACCTGCTACAAAGAAGTTCTCATTTACAAGGTCTTTGTTCTGCTCTGCTGCTTCTGCAATAGGCATTGCAAGGAAGTCACAAGAACCAATTGCACCGGTAAGATCTTTGTTATATTTCTGGAACCAAGCTTTTGCACTATCAGATACATATGTTGCTGGGTCGTTGCCACCTGCTGCGGAGTCTACAGTATCAAGTACTTCAAGGTTAGCATAAATATTACAGATATCCTGGATAGGTTTAATTCTTTCATTATGTACTTGGATGGATTCGATTGTTGCAAATCCTAACTTACCGGACCATCCAATATCATTACCAATTTTATAGATTAAGCTCATTGCTGCAGCGCCGTTAGGCATTGTTGAGTTCATGATAACGCCAGGAACAACCTGATTATCATTACTGTAAACACCGATACCTTTATTTCTAGCTTCTTTAATGATATCAACTTTTGCTTCCATGGATTCTGTAGAACCAAGGATAATAGCATCAACGCCCTGATTTACTAAGTTCTTAAATAAGTCAGCCCATTCAGAGTCTGCATTATAAACAACGTCCTGGAAAGTCCATCCTCTGTTCTTACATTCTAGTTCACACTGTAAGATAGATCTCTTCTGGGATTCAACCTCTGGCTTTGGATGGATACAAGCAACTGTCAACTTACCTTCTGCTTTGATAGCAGGTCTTGTGAAATCATCAAATGCACCAGCTGAAGTATTAGGTTCTCCGCCTTGATTTGCATCATCTGTTTTAGTTGCTGCTTCTGTTTGTTTTGCTGCGTCTGATGATGCCTTTGGAGTTGATTTGTTGTTAGAAGAGTTGCTGCTGCAACCTGCCAACAAAGATGCCAACATTGCCACACATACAATTACACTAATAATACGTCTTTTCATATGTACCTCCTATAAAATTGTTTATCTTTTGCAAATCAAGTCTTACGTACTGACCTGATTCATTTATAAAACCCCCCTGTTTGTCACATGTGTTGACAAACTCCATGTTTAATATACTTTTTTGTTTCTACAATAAAAAACATTAAGCGGGGCGATTTTTAGGTTACTAGGTATTACATTTGCCTCTAGCCTAGATGCCATGTTACCATGTTGCGTTACGTGTATTCAAGAAAGGGAGGAGAAATCAATACTGTCATGGCATCTTTATTCTATTGGCTGTTGGCTAGGTTTCAAATTATCCTTTATATAGAATTAATAATTTGCTTTTTAGTATGTACTATTTGGATAATGGCTTAGTACCAAATATATCAATATGTTTACTTACGATTTCTTCTTCTGCTTTCATTCCTGCAAAAATAACATCTGTATAAGTAAATTTGTTGCCTGTATCAACTAGATCCTTAACAGCTTTTGCACCTTCCAACGTCATTGCAGTGAAGAAGTTAATCTTATTAGCACCATGTGCTACCATATCCTTGTAATCCTTCTCAACAAGTCCGGATCCACCATGGATAACTACTGGTATAGGTAATTCATCTCTAATTGCCTGCAATCTTTCAAGATCGAGCTTTGGTTCTCCTTTATAAACACCATGTACTGTACCGATTGCAACTGCAAGACAGTCAACATTGGTATCTTTGTAAAACTGAAGCGCTTCTTCTACTGTAGTGTAGCAACTAGGATCTGCGACATTACCATCCAACATATTTCCTTCATGTCCTGCAACGTGGCCAATTTCAGCCTCTACCGTTACCCCACAGGTATGTGCAAGCTCTACAACCTGTTTTGTAATTCTTACATTTTCCTCATATGGAAGAGATGATCCATCAAACATAACTGATGTACATCCATGATGAATTCCTTTAACTATAAATTCATAGGTTGGTGCATGATCTAAATGTAAAGCAACTGGAATAGATGCTTTCCTACAACGGTCAACACAATAACTCATAAAATCATCCGCAGCTGGTCCATCTACGCAAGGTGGAACAACCATCAGTATAACTGGAACACCTTTCTTTTCTGCTGCACTTATAATTGCATCTGTTGTAATCTTATCGATGGTATCAAATGCACCAACTGCATATTTTCCTTCAATAGATTCTTTTAGTACTTCACTCATTGTGACTAATGCCATATAAATACTCCTTTCATTCTCTTGTTTTAATTTAATTAATTTAATTTAATTATAGATATATAAGGTTTATTTGTCAATATGTTATATCAAATTTAATTTAATTAAATTAAATTAGCTATTTTATACATTTCCTAATTATCTCTATTGGTAACTATACTTTGTTATACTAATATCAAACAACACAAGCCTCAGATACTACCAACATCATTTGAATTCCTATTTCATGAGTTTACCAATTCTTTTAACAATATATTTAAAACATATAAAGGAAATAGACTAATGGCTTCTGATAGTTCAGATTTATAGACACGTATCTATTACAAATCTTTCTGAAGATAATTTTGATGCAAATGAGATAAAAAGATTATATCCATTACGTTATGGGATTAAAATATATGAGTGGACTAACACGATTTCATTCGAAGAAGGTTGAATAGATAAAACAAGAGATAAGGACATAACTGATGTGGAATATTTAATCGGTCAATTTGTAATACAATACTTTGATAATAAACATAAAAATAAAGAGGATAATTATCATAATACTAATTATCCCCCTTCAAATCTTATACTAATATTCTTATCTAAATGACGTTGTCGACAACGGCTCCCTTTCGTTTAATCCTCTATCATACTAATTCTTCTCATGTGACGTTCGTCACCAGAGAATTCTGTATTTAAGAAAGTATCTACAATCTTTAATGCCAGACCTGCTCCAACAACTCTTCCACCCATGGCTAAGATATTAGCATCATTATGCTCTCTTGTTGCCTGAGCACTGAAGCAGTCATGACAAAGTGCACATCTAATTCCCTTCACCTTATTGGCTGTAATGGAGATTCCAATACCTGTACCACAGATTAGAATGCCTTTCTCGCACTCCTTATTGGCTACCGCATGTGCCACTTCCTTGGCATAAACCGGGTAATCACAAGATGCGTTGGTTTTCGTTCCAAAATCCTTATATGGAATCTTCCTTTCGTCTAAATATGCTATAATTTCCTGTTTTAATTCATATCCACCATGATCCGATCCAATTGCTATCATTGATTTTCCTCCTCGTGTAATTGATAAATGGTCTTCTTTACTAACTGGGACAGCTCATTAAAGCAATTCTCATAATCCAAAAGGGAGCCACCATAAGGATCTATTACGTCTCCATCGAGACCTACAAATTCCTTAATGGTGTACACTTCGTTTGCCATCTCATAATTCTCCAAAATGTGCTGTTTCTGCTTTTCTGTCATTGTTAAAAGTAACGTATGCTCTGTGATATCTTCCGGCATAAGTTGGGTCGCAGTGTGGTCATCTATAGAGAGATCATTATTCTTTAACACAGCACTTGCCTTCGGATTAGCTGGCTCTGCAAATAGCACAACTATGCCTCTAGAAACTACTTCCATAGTTCCAACAGCTTCCATACGATTATAAATTACCTCTGCCATAGGGCTTCTACAAGTATTGCCTGTACATACAAAAATAAGCTTATCATACTTCATAGCCACTTCTCCTCTTGTAATCACCTATTTGTTGGTTAGCTTTCTGATTCCTGCTCCATAGTACCAAGATTCACTATCTGGTACCCTGCTGCTTTTAGAAGACGATTCATGATAGCCTGGCCGAATCCATCTTCTGCAAAACTCTCCCCATAAATAATGCTTACCTCTAGATCATCAAAGTCACGTAGAACAGCATACAGTCCATGGGCAATACTTGCCTCATCCTGCCTAGAACCAATGGTTCTTACAATGCCTTCTCTATATAACTCCTTTGTTTCTTCAGTGGCAATGATTCCTACTGTCTCTCCCTCATTTAGCTTAGCTTTTGCCAAGCGGTTGATATGAGCTACCACCTTCTCAAGATCTCCCTGAAAAATGGTTAAGTCCCCTTTTGGTGCATAATGCTTGTATTTCATTCCCGGCGCCTTTGGTTTAAAATTCTTATTCTGATTCCCTGTTAAAATGGCTGAATCTATACCCACAGGACCTATCACCTGCTCTAACATCTCTTTGGTGATATAGCCGGGACGCAATATCATCGGTCTTTCAGAGGTTAAATCAACAATTGTAGACTCAATTCCGATTCCAACCTGTCCTCCGTCTAAAATCATTTCTAATTTGCCATCCAAATCCTCAAGAACATGCCTTGCCATAGTAGGGCTTGGTCTTCCTGAGGTGTTAGCACTGGGAGCGGCAATATAACAGCCTGAAGCTCGAATTAGCCCTAGGGCTATCTCATCCTCCGGCATTCGAATCGCTACTGTATCTAATCCCCCTGTGGTGCCGTAAGGTACTTTGCTGCTCTTCTTTAAAATCATGGTTAAAGGGCCGGGCCAAAAAGCTCTCGCAAGTGCATAGGCACTATCCGGTATATCGATTGCTAATTCTTTGAGGCTTCCCTCCTCTGCTATATGCAAAATCAACGGATTATCACTAGGACGCCCCTTTGCTTCATAAATCTTTCTTGCTGCCTGTTCCTGCAAACCGTCAGCTCCAAGACCATATACCGTTTCTGTGGGAAATGCCACTAAGCCTCCATTCTTAATAATATCACCAGCCTGTTGTAATATATACTCATCGGGATGGTTCCTGTCCAATATCTCAACTATTGTATTCACTGCTTAATCAACGTTCCTTTCTCCACAGTAACAAGTCTTCCTATTCTTTCAAGTAATTATAGCACTTCTTGTATAACATAGCAAGAAAAGAGGTCTGACCATCTGCCAGACCTGTGTATTATTCAATATAACTTCTTAATAACTTGGATGCACTCTTGGATCTCAGTCTTCGAATTGCCCTTGCCTCAATCTGTCTTATCCTCTCTCTTGTGACATGGAATTCCTTACCGACCTCCTCTAGGGTGTAGATACGATTCCCTTCAAAGCCAAAGCGTAGCCTTAACACACGTTGCTCACGTTCTGTTAGGGTAGATAAAATACTTTCTAGTTCATCCCCTAACAGCTTTTTTTCTGTCTGTTCATATTGTCCAAGAAATCTTTCATCTGCGACAAAATCCGCCAATGTACTGTCCTCTTCTTCTCCAACAGGAGTTTCTAAAGACAGGGTATCTCCATATAACTTCATTATCTCCTCCACTTTATTCCTATCCATTTGAATCATATCTGCTATTTCAGTTATGGATGGCTCTCTTCCATTCTCAGATAAAAAATTTCTAGATAACTTAGCAATACGATTCATTATTTCTCGCATATGTACTGGGATACGGATAGTCTTGGATTGATCTGCGATTGCCCTGGTAATAGCCTGTCTAATCCACCACATGGCATATGTACTGAATTTATAACCTCTTTTATAGTCAAATTTTTGAACTGCTTTCATCAGTCCGGTATTACCCTCCTGAATCAAGTCTAAAAATGACATTCCGCTGCTTCTAACATATCGCTTTGCCACACTAACAACTAATCTTAGGTTTGAATTAATCAAGTACTGACGTGCTTCCTCATCCCCTTTTTCGATACGCCTAGCCACTTCAATCTCTTCTTCAAAATCTAGTAAAGGAATGTTCCCAATTTCTTTCAAATACATCTTTACGGAATCATCTGTCATATAATCGGAAGTTGTTTCATGAATTAAGTCCTCAGTGTCATCATCCTCAATGATTCCATCCTCCAACCTAATAAGGGTAATATTCTCTTTATTTAACTCATTTACAAGAAGAATCAATTCCTGTTCCTCTAGAATATCTCCAAAAAGTCGGATAATATCATCTTCCAACACTTCGTTATTGGAATTCTTTCCAGCTTGAATCAATTCCTTAACCTTCTCTTGATTTAGTAACAATCCGATTTCCTTCTTTCTTACACTGTTTCACATTTGTAGTTTCTATTTATATTTTAACAATAACTCCCGATTTATGGAAGTATATTTCATTATAATATAATTTCTTGTTTGGCCTTTGTATATCGTTTATAGAATTGTAAATAAAAATCTTCATTAGGATGATAGGGAGTCAAATAAAAATTCTGTAATAGATACATATTGATTTGTTTGATTAGGGCATCTTGAAGTCCTGCCTTAATAGCATGCTGCAAATCCAATATATAATAATGCCAGTCACAGATATACTGCTCATACCTTTTTAGGTCTGGGATACCAATCCATTCACTGATTCGAACTTCTTTCTTATGTGGGTATGGACACTCATGGATCTGCATTATGTACTGAAAATTACTATTTTCATAGCAACGTCCTAGTGGGAACATCCGGCAGAAGCCCGGCCGAAAACTGTGGATACTACATCGACCTTCCTCATTTAAAAACCCACAACCTCCTTTGGCATTATCAGTCTTTATATTTGGCATAATAAGCCCTTCTATGACATGAAGTTCTAGCTTGTCAACTAAAAGCTGGTGTACGGTAACCCCCATGTGAGTGGTCATTTCATAGATGTCAAATGGATCTAATAGGATGGACTCTCCTACTATTCTGCAGCAAGTGGAACAGCCTTCACAGCCGTTACTGTCAGCTTTCACAAAGTCATCTGAGTCATACAATCTTCCATCACTTATCTCATTTAAATCACAGTATCTTTCCATGGTATCTCCTCTAAAATCTTCTATTGTACCAAATACGCCTTTACTCCCTCTGTTATGGCATAGGCCACCTTATCCTGATAGCTGTCATCCAACAATAGCTCTGCCTCTTCTGAGTTGGAGAGAAAACCACACTCCACAATCACTGTGGGACAGGAGGTATTTTTCAGCATATAGTAGCTGTCATTGGATTTGGCTACTCTATGATTGCCGTTATCTAGAACCTGCTTTAGCTGCTCCTGGATCGTCTCTGCTAACTTCTTGCCCTCAGCAGATTTCACATGATAAAAGACCTGAGCTCCCTTAGAGCTGGCCTGTGAAAAGCTGTTCTGATGAACACTGATTGTCATAACCGGGTTAGTTTCGTTGATAATATCTACCCGTTTTTTCATATCTGCCCGTTTTTTATTGTTGTCTTCCAAAGTGTAGAGGCCATTGTCATCAGTGCGGGTAAGAACAACTTCAAATCCACTCTGTTCTAAGTAGGTCTTAAGCTTAAAAGAAATACTTAAGTTAATATCCTTTTCCAGGGCATTGTTCACTCCCACCTTACCGGGATCTGCCCCACCATGACCCGGATCAATAATGATGACCTGTTTGGTTTTCTCATTTGTTTGCATAGCCTTTTGTATGATTGTTACCCCTTTAGGCGACAATAACACCATACTAACTGCCACCAGACAGATAAATATAAGATTGCGATATCTTCTCATTCCTGTATCCTGCCTTCTCAAATGCTTGATACCATTGTATGAGATCGTCTCTATATGTATGTGTAAGGGCTTAATTTAACTTATAAAAAGCCCCATAATAACAGGGGCTTGCAAAGTCAATTATAACTACTTACTTAGCGTATTTGGAAATGATATTCCAGATACTTTGCTTCTCTAAGCCCAATTTCCAAGCTGCCACACCGGCAATCGGTTCAGCAAATACTGCCTTTAATTTGGTCTCATAGGATTTCTCATCCTCTAGCCACATCTTAAAAGTGGCACCTTCTTCTTGATATTGTCCATAATATTGGCCAATCTCTCCGTTCCACTCCAAGGTAACATTCTTATTCTGAAGAAGCTTCTCTGCCTTTACCATGCTATAAGCTTCGGAAGAAACCTTTACTTTGTCTCCATCTATCGTCTCACGCCATAGTCTAGTATAAAATGGGAGTGCCATGATAATCTTCTCAGTTGGAACCTCCTTCTTAGTATCTGCCAGAGATTGGGTTACATAGTGAATGCTGGATACAGAGCCACTCTCCTCAGAACCAGCAAAATGCTCATCATATGCCATGCAGATGATATAATCTGCGATAATACCCTGTTCTTCTCTATCGTAAAACTTATTATAGGCGGCAGGAATATAGTTGTCGATGGAGAGAATAAGGCCGTTGTTACGGCATTTGACTGATAACTCTCTCAGAAACTGAACATAGGACTTACTATAGTCCGCCTTAATCTGTTCAAAATCAATGTTAATCCCATCCAAATCGTAGCGAATTGCTGCAGCGATTAACTCATTAGACAACTTCTCCCTGCTGGAAGTGCGTCCAAATAGCTTAGGCTTATCAATCTCTTTATTAAAATCATCCACTAATGCCCATACATCCATGCCAAGCTTGTGAGCTTGCTTCACATATTTTTCACTGGCAAGGGAGGTAATCTCCCCATTTTCATTGGCAATAGAAAACCAAGTAGGACTTATGACATTAATTCCAGTGGTTCCATCCACCATCGACAGCAAATCATCATTACTACTCTTCTTAAATACCTGATGCCAAACCATATTAATGGTTCCTTTTTTCTTAATACTGGTATATTCCGGCTCTTTATAGTCACTATTAAGTACAACATATTCTCCATCTAGGAGGTATTTTTCTCGGGCATAACCTATGACACCTGAGGTAGTCATAACCTTCACAAATCCATTTTTCTGAGCACCCTCATCTACAAAGACAACCAATTCTCCAGCTTCCACATCCTCCAGAATTGCACTCTTGATGTCAGGTTCTACCCTGACACTTAAGTTCTCCCCTGCCTCTGCATATTGAAGTTGTTTTCCCCAATTGCAATTAAGTACTACTCGATTAGGCTCTAAAAATACTTCATATTCAACATTAGAATACTTCTTCACAAACTCTAAGGCAACATAGACTTGGTCACCCTTTACCCTAACAACTTGGTAATCTGTCTTCTCTTCACTTTTGTTAACCACATAACCGTTTTTCCCTGCTGCCACTTTTATGATCTCTGTAGGAGTTGTATAAATCAGAAGCTTCTCATTATTATCCCAATAGAATCTTTTATTAATATACTGTTCCACGGTATCATAATCTATATAAACTGTGTTATCAATATAAAGACCTGTCTTCTCATATTGATAGTTTTCCATGAAAACCAGAATCTCATCTTGTTTTACTTGGTAATATTCAGTGAGTTCCATATGTTCGTCACTTGGCGTCATTTTATCTTTTATAACCAAGGCCACACAAATAATAATAATTGCTGCAACAACCGAAGCTCCGACAATGGTCTGCTTCATCTTTCTATCCATAATATAATCCTCCTAGATTATTCTGCCCTGAGCCTTATTATAACATATTATGAGCCAATGGTAACCCTCAAGTTTTCTAAATATGACAATTAAAAACAGCTTCCGTCTTACGATAGAAGCTGTTTTTCTCCCATGCTTGTATGTAATTCGGTGCATCTTTTGATACTATGTGGCTTCTTACATAGTAATTACAAATCTTGTACGTGGATTGTATCTGCTAGCGCTCCTGACATAACGATAACAGACGAAAGATGGCTTAAGGATAGAGTGTGGCCAAATGTGTGATATGTTAACCAAAGCTCCAAAAGCATAGGATTACATTAATTATAGTAGATACAAATTGTGTAAACAAGGGGAGCTAAGTAGTAATTATAACGCTTCAGAAAGCAGTTTAGTCAATCTGTAGTGATTATCTCATTTTTCAGAATTGATATGGACTTCTCCGTCTCTTCAAACAGAGGACTATGGGCGGAATTTTCAAACGTGTAAAATTGCTTTTCTGGTGCATTAATATGTTCATAATATTGCTGTTGTAGAGAATAACAGCAGGTATAATCATATTTTCCAGCAAAAAAATAGATTGGTACCTGAATCGATGGAACTTCATCAAAAGCATTGTAGTGCCAAGCCTCATAAATAACTGCATAGTGACGAGAACGCATCTTTCCTTTCCATATATTCAATCTTTCAGCTTGCGTATAGGCCTTAATTCGCAGACTTGGAAGAACGATTCCTGTAACTATGGAGTGCATATTCCTTGTCGTTCCAACTCCTAGTTGATGCATTGCTTTGTCTCGTAACATGGAACAGATATAGCTTTCAAAATCATCTTTGGAACTATCAATGTTGTATTTATTAAACTTATTAACCATGTTCTGATTGCCAAGTTGCCTATACCGCTCTTTCATATAATGAAAAGCTTGCTTTTCCGACTCTACCTGGTTGCACATCTGCGATATGGCAATATAAGAATGGAAATACTCCGGATATCGTTGCACGGTTTGCAAAGCAATATATGTACCAAAGGAATGGCCCATAATATAGATTTTATCCTTATGAAACCGCTCACGAAGATATTTTGTGATTGCTATTGTATCACATACATACTGTTCTGTAGTAATTTCTAAAGGATCAAGAGAACTATCATAAGAAAGACCATTACCACGATGTTCCGTATAACAGACAACAAAATCGTCAGAGAGGTCGGTTGGATAGAATGATTCTAATAAATATTCTGGAAGTCCTGGTCCACTGCTACAGAAAAGAATTACAGGCTTGTCCACACCTTTCCCTATGATAAGCATTCCTAGCTTGGAGTTATCCAT
>JAEYPA010000021.1 GCA_023411225.1 Bacillota bacterium | reverse complement strand
AATCACTGTATATCCAGAATTTGAGGCCAAGGGGAATGGCATCGACTAAGAGAGCTTTACTATGAAAAGTTAAAAAAGTGAGAAAAAGCGAGTTAACAAGAGAAAAATAAAGATTATTATGGGAGGGTATAGAATGGAAATTATTACTGTGACTGCTGACAATATCGAGAAGGAACACATCTGCTGTGCCATCTCCAATAACTCGGATTGTCAGGTAATGGCGAAAAAGTCTTGGATGAAGGAGCGTTTCCGAGAAGGACTTACTTTTAAGAAATGTAATGTTCGGGGCAAATGTTTTATCGAGTACATTACGGCAGAGAATGCCTGGGCTCCTATTGAAGCGGAAGGATATATGTATATAGACTGTCTTTGGGTATCTGGTCAGTTTAAGGGGCAGGGCTACTCCACCTTACTTCTAAATGCCTGTATGGAGGATAGTAAAGAAAAAGGGAAGAAAGGACTTGTAATCCTTTCCTCACCTAAGAAACAGGCCTTCCTTAGTGACAAAAAATTCTTGTTACATAAAGGCTTTCAGGTCTGTGATATGGCAAAGCCTAGTTTTGAGTTAATGTATCTTCCATTTAAAGAGAATGAGGTACTGCCTAAGTTCAAGGATCAGGTAAGAGAACCTCATATTAAAGAGAAGGATTTTGTCCTTTACTATACAAATCAGTGTCCATTTACAGCCAAATATGTACCTTTATTAGAGCAGGTAGCAAAGAATAATAATGTCAAGTTTAAAGTGAACCATATTACTACCACGAAAGAGGCAAGGCAGGCACCTGCCCCATTTACCTCCTTTAGTCTGTTCTATAATGGAGAATTTATTACTTATGAGATATTGTCAGAAAAGAAATTTGAAAAGCTTATTTTGGAGCTTGGGAAATAGGTGAGCCATGCAAATTAATCGACTGTTTGAAATAATCTATCTGTTGTTAGATAAGAAAAATCTAACAGCAAAAGATCTGGCGGAGCATTTTGAAGTATCTACAAGAACTATATACCGGGACGTAGAGATTCTTTCTTCAGCTGGAATTCCTATTTATATGAGTAAGGGAAAGGGCGGTGGAATCAATCTATTGCCAGACTATGTTCTCAATAAGGCGGTAATTACAGAAAAGGAAAGAGAAGAGATTCTAAGTTCACTTCATGCAATCGGTGAAGTGAGCTTAGAGGAAACCAACACTGCTTTAAATAAGCTTGGTGCCTTATTTGGCGAAACCAGTACAGATTGGGTAGAGGTGGACTTTAACCTATGGTCTGACGGAAAGAAGGAGGCAGAACTTTATCGCAATATAAAGAATGCGATTCTTAGGAGGCATACAGTGATTTTTTCTTATGCTAGTGCCAAAGGGGAGAAGATGACTAGAACAGTTGAGCCTATGAAGCTTATTTTTAAGGGAATGGCATGGTATTTATACGGATACTGCAGGTTTAGGCAAGATTATCGATATTTTAAATTAAAACGTATAAGGGACTTTGTGATAACTGAGGATAGGTTCCAAAGAGAAAGCGTACTGTCAGTACTAGGGAATGACTACTATACGAAGTCCTCACAATCCATTCAGGTGAAGCTTAAGTTTAGCCAAGAGGTGGCTTACCGTGTTTATGATGAGTATGAAGAGTACACCAGACTCGAGGATGGAAGCTTTCTAGTGGAGGTTACTTTTAATGATAGAGACTACCTACTCCAGTATGTTCTTGCATTCGGAGGTGACTGTGTGGTCTTAGAACCAGCGGAGTTAAGGCAACAGATGTTAGAAAAAATAAAAATAATGATGGAACAATATCAGTAAAATTGAGTTTGCCATTGCGCAGAAAATGCTTTACAATACTACTAATAATCTAAAGCCACAAGTAAGGCAGTTACTGTGAGGAACGAATAGAGGATAGAACATATGGGCAAGAATAATAAGGAAAAACAAGCAGAACAAAAAACTAATGTTATGCGGCTTTTAGAGCAAGCTAAGATACCATATCAACATTACACCTATGGGGATGGAGAGGCCATCAGTGGAACCGAAGTGGCAGCAATACTTGGTCAGAATCCGGAGCAGGTATTTAAGACCTTAGTGACGGAGGGCAAATCAAAGGAACATTACGTCTTTGTAATTCCTGTAGGTAAGGAGTTAAATCTTAAAAAGGCAGCAAAAGCAGTAGGTGAGAAGTCAATCGATATGATAAAGTCTAAGGAGCTTTTGCCGTTAACCGGTTATATTCATGGGGGCTGTTCTCCAATCGGAATGAAGAAACGATTTGTTACGGTGCTTCATGAATCTGCTTCACAGTGGGAGACCATAATCTTTAGTGCCGGGAAAATTGGATATCAGGTACAGGTAACCCCTGGGGATTTAAAGAAACTTGTACCATTCACCCTGGAGGATGTGGTGGAATAGGAAAGGATAATTTTATGACAACAATAAACCCAAAGATATATGAATTTGACGCTGAGATACAGAAAGTGCAGGATATTGACGGTGCTTACGTTACATTTCCCTATGATGTTCGCAAGGAATTTGGCAAAGGCAGGGTAAAGGTCAGAGCTGAGTTCGATGGAGTGGTATATGAGGGAAGTCTGGTACGTAGACAGACAGAGAACCATATTATTGGCCTACGTAAAGACATTCGGGCCAAGATTAGTAAGCAAACGGGAGATATGGTACACGTCAGAATAACAGAAAGAGAATAAAGGAAGGAGTATGTTTATTATGAAAATGGCAATTCTAGGTGCAGGAAAGATTGCTGAGATTATGGCAAACACCATTGCCCACATGGATCAGGTGGAAAGTTATGCGATTGGAGCTAGGGATCTTAGCCGGGCTCAGGACTTTGCAGAAAGACATGGCTTTTTAAAGGCCTATGGTTCCTATGAGGAGATGCTAAGAGACGATGAAATTGACCTTGTTTACATTGCAGTTCCTCACTCATACCATTATGACATAATAAAGTTATGCTTAGAGCATGGTAAAAACATCCTTTGTGAAAAGGCATTTACTATAAATGCAGTTCAGGCCAAAGAGGTTCTTGCTCTTGCTAAGGAGAAAGGATTGCTTTTAACTGAGGCTATCTGGACACGATATAATCCAATGCGTAAGGTTCTAGATGATATAATAGACAGTGGAATCATTGGTAAGGTGCATTCTGTTACCGCCAACCTATGTTATGTCCTCAATGACTTAGAACGCAATAAGAAACCAGAGCTGGCAGGTGGAGCTCTTCTGGATTTGGGAATTTACCCAATAAATTTTGCTTGTATGGTCCTAAAAGGTGAGATTAAGGATATTAAGACCTCAGCTGTCATGAATGAATATGGGGTAGACGACAGTAACAGTATGATATTGACCTATGAGGATGGTACTACCGCCACTTTACATAGCAGCCAACTAGTTTCTTCAGAACGAGGAGGTTATATCTACGGCACAGAAGGATATATTGTTGTGGAGAATATCAATAATGTGCAGGGCTATAGAGTTTATAATAAGAATCATGAATTATTGAAAGATTATAGGACACCGGAGCAGATTAGCGGCTATGAATATGAAGTAGAGGCCTGTAAAAAGGCCCTAGAGAATGGCTGGTTGGAATGTCCGGATATGCCTCACTCAGAGACGATTCGAATGATGGAGATTATGGATCAAGTCAGAGGAATATGGGGTATGAAATATCCAATGGAGTAAAATGTATAAAGGATGGGCTTTCACGTTAAAGAATGAAAGCCCATCCTTTTATAAACTATAATTTGTTAGTGCTTTCTATAATTATTAAAATTGAGAGATGAAATGGCGTAGTATATACTTAAATTACAAAGAGAGTGATACACAAAAAACTTAAGGGAGGTAATAATTTATGTTAAGAAAAAAAGTATTAGCAATGGTCATGATGATTGCTATGGTGGCTTTAACAATCGCAGGATGTGGAAAGTCATCAAATGAAACAAACAAAACAGACAATACTAAAAAGGCTACAGACGCTACTAAGCCTACTGATTCTACCAAGCCTAGTGCATCAGCAGATAGTGGAGAGAAAATCACATTGACCTGGGCAGTATTTGAGACAGATAACTACACAGCAGAATTATGGCAGTCCATTATCGATGCTTATGAGAAAGACAACCCAAATGTAAAGATTGAAAAGGTACTTATGACAGGAGATTCTAGACCACAGTTTTTGAAAACAATGTTATCAGCGGGTAATATGCCTGATATCAACATTGACCCAGTTGACTTAGCTAAGACCGATGGTATCTATGCAGAGGTTCCAGAAGAGATGCTTACTAATTATGAGGACACAGCAATAGCAACCTACAATGGAAAACACACATTAGTACCAGCATATAAGGCACTTCGTAATCAGTGCTACTACCACAAAGATCAATTTAAAGAAGCTGGTATTACAGCAGAGCCTACAACTTGGGATGAATTTGTTCAAGCGTGTGAAAAATTAAAAGCAGCTGGCAAGACACCTTTAATGGGAGCTGGTGCATCTGATATTTGGGCAACTAGCTTTGGATATTGGACTGGAGTAGCTAACTCTGATATCGTAAATAAATATCCTGATTTTAATAAACAAATCCTTGATGGTACATTAAAATGGACAGATTCTGTAGTAGAAGATTCTCTTCAAAAATGGCAAGACTTAATCAAAGCAGGATATTATCATAAAGGAAGTATGTCCTTTAGTTACACTCAGGCACAGCAAGAATTCTTAAAAGGTAGCTCAGCTATGTTTATGGATGGCGCTTGGGCAGCTCCAACCTTAGATAAAGATGGGGTTAAATTAGACGATATTGGTGTATTTGTGATGCCTACCTCAACAGGAGCTAAAACCTATTGTACAATGCCACAGTATTGGGGCGTTTCAGAGACTTGCAAGAATAAAGAAGAAGCATTTAAATTCTGTGCGTATGTACTTGGTGGAAACAAAGACATCTATGCTAAATATCTAAAAGCAGATGGTACATATTCTGTAACGAAAGAACCAGTAATATACGATATGGGACCTATCCAAAAAGAATTCCTAGAAAACTATAATGATGTTAAATTAGTACCTGAGATCATGAAAGTTGTTGGTGATACTGCAATGCCTTCAGGATTTGAGGATTATACATGTAAATCACTTCAAAATATATATACAGGTGCCAGTGTAAAAGATGAGTTAGGAAACTGGGACAAAGAAATGCAAAAATTACTCCAATCAGCTAAATAACAAACATTAGCATGAACCTTTATTAAAACGTAATAGATATGAAGATTTATCAATGAGGTTTAGGGTACTTATCCATTGTATCCTAAACCCCTTCTAATAAAGGGGAGGAGGAAGGATAGAGATGAAGAAGAAATCAAAGATATTCTTTATGCCGGCGTTATTAGTTTATGTTGGCCTAATGATTATACCGATTATAGGAGCTTTTTTTATTAGTCTAACAGACTGGAGTGGTATCACACCATCATTTAATTTTGTGGGGATATCTAATTATTTAGATCTATTTGGAGACGAACGCCTACATAATGCAATCGGTGTTACTTTAAAAATTACAGTAGTTGTCAGCATAACCGTCAATGTGTTAGGTTTGTTTATCGCATGTTTACTAAATCGTGTGAGTAAAAAGATAAATGCATTGAGAAGCATCTTTTTTCTTCCCTATGTAATCAGCACAGTAGCTATTTCATTTATTTGGTTGTCTGTATTGTCCTATACAGGAGTACTAAATAGTTTATTACAGACATTACATCTGGATAGTTTAGTGACTGATTTTATTGGGAATACAAAAGGTGCCATAAGAAGTATTTGTCTGATTGAGATATGGAGAACACTTGGTTTTCATATGGTGTTGTATCTTGCGGCAATACAAACTGTTCCAGAAGATTTATATGAAGCCTGTACAGTGGATGGAGGCAGCAGATGGCAGAAATTCAGATATATTACGTTGCCTATGATAGTTCCAGGAATTACAATCAGCGTCATTATGAGTATTATGACAGAGATGAAGCAATACGATATTGTCAAGGTCATAACCAATGGAGGACCAGGTTACTCTACTGAGACGATAACCTATAACATTGTTACACAGGCCTTTGGTAATAACCTTCTTGGATATTCCTCTGCAATTGCAGTCTTTTTATTTGCGATTATTGCTACCATTTCCATTATACAGTTAACACTGTCTAAAAAATTGGAGGTGAAGTAAGATGAAGATTAAAGACAAGAAAACAAAAATTGTGGATATTATTTTGAAAATTATTGTAATTATATTGGCTATTATAGTTGCATTTCCTTTATATCTGACCTTTATTAGTGTCTTTAAACCTACAGAAGATATAACATCATCACCGATTTCAATACCAATTCCACCTATTCTGGATAATTTGAAAAGTGTGCTGTTTAATCCTAATGTTAATATTGGCAAGATGTACTTCAATTCGATATGTATCACAGTTTTTGGAGCAGGTATCTGTATATTAATATCTTCCATGGCTGGATATTATGTTGCAAGGGTAAAAAGCCGTTTTGGAAAGGCATTATTTATTTTCTTTCTTTTTGGTATGATGGTTCCATATGTAATTATCTATGTTCCATTGGTGACTATGTTCAGCAAGTTGGGAATTACAGGCAATTTACCAGTATTGATTATGGTCTTTGTATCAGGTAGTATTTCATTTTCTGTCTTTATGTATCAGGGGTTCATCAGCGGCATTTCTGAGGATTTGGAAGAGGCGGCTATCATCGATGGGGCAGGACAAATGAAAGTATTTTTTAGAATTATTATGCCTCTTGTAAAACCATGTACTACGACAGTAGCCATTTTTATCGGTTTATCTATGTGGAATGATTTCCTTACACCATTGTTAATTGGTCAAGTGCAGACGATTACAGTTGGAATATATACCGCAATTGGACCTTATGCTTCTGATTGGGGTACTGTATTTGCTTACGTTGCGTTTGCGTCATTTCCGATTGTTGTTGCATATATTCTTGCACAGAAACAATTTATCACGGGCTTAACTTCAGGAGCATTGAAAGGATAGGAATATGGTAGAAATAATAAATCAATATCAGTTGGGTGATATGCTTGCTGTATATGTATCATCGGAAAATGGACTTGTGGAGTTATATCTGGTACCTAATAGCCTAAGTGAAAAAATCAAGCTTAGGGATGGAGAATTAACAGATAGCCTACTTCAGTTTAAGTTGGAAGGGGAAGCATTTTCTACTGGGTTTGCTAATGGTCACACCATGAGAAACAATAGATCCATTAAAGATTTTACCTTTAGAAGTCAAAAAAAAGAAAAAGAACAGAAAACCTGTAAGATAATAACGGAATTTGAAAATGCATCTGGGTTGAGAGTAGAGCATATAGTTGAGTATGAGGAAGGATACCAAGGAATTGTTATTTCTTGTACCTTTTATAATGATTGCGCAGAGGCAGCTACTCTTGAAATGTTATCCAGTTTCTCTTTAGGTGGTATTACTCCTTTTATAGAAGGAGAAGCAACAGGAAAGCTTCTGTTACATAGAATCAAGAGTAAATGGAGCAATGAGGGACGAGTAGAGACAAGAACAATAGAGGAACTTCAGTTGGAGCCTACCTGGTCCGGTTGGGGAGTTGCTAGTGAGAAGTTTGGACAGGTGGGTTCTATGCCTGTTAGAAAGTATTTTCCTTTTATTGCAGTAGAAGATATAGAGAGTCAAGTTGTATGGGCAGCCGAGCTTTGCTGTGCAGGTTCCTGGCAGATGGAGGCTTACCGAAGAGATGAGTCATTGTGCATCTCTGGAGGACTAGCTGATTATGATTTTGGTCACTGGTCAAAGAGACTTGCGAAAGGACAGTTTATTAAATCACCTAAAGCATATGTAACTGTTTGTAAAGGAAATCTGGATACTGCATGTCAGAGACTTATCGGTATGCAGAATAAGCCTCTGGAAATAATATACCCATATACTCAGTTGCCGGTTATATTTAATGAATTTTGTACTACTTGGGGTAACCCTACTGAGAAGAACATTTTAGAGACACTATCTAAAGTGAAAAATCGAGGATTTGACTACTTTGTTATAGATGCAGGTTGGTATGCTGACCCTGTAAAAGGTTGGGAAAATAATATGGGAGATTGGCAGGTGGCAGAAGAATTATTCCCCCATGGGCTTCAGGAAACGGTAAATGCTATTAGAAATGCTGGTATGAAACCTGGAATATGGTTCGAGATGGAAGTAGTGGGATGCGATGCTTCTGTATATAATTTGGATGACCATCTCCTTAAAAGACATGGCAAATTTATAACAGCAGGAACAAGACGGTTTTGGGATATGAGAGACCAATGGACCATTGATTACTTGACGGAGAAAGTAATTGGTTTTTTAAATAAATATGGATTTGAATATCTGAAGGTGGACTATAATGAGACCATCGGTGTTGGATGTGACGGGGCTGAGAGCCTGGGAGAGGGCTTAAGACAGAATATGCTGGCCAGTCAGGAATTCTTTAGAAAAATAAGAAGGGAAGTTCCCGGAATAGTAATAGAAATCTGTGCTTCTGGAGGGCATCGATTAGAGCCATCTATGTTAGCATTGGGTGAGATGGCATCCTTTTCGGATGCCCATGAACAGAAAGAGATACCAGTGATAGCGGCTAATATGCACCGTGTCATTCAACCAAAGCAAAGTCTTATATGGGCAGTGTTGCGCAAAACAGATACATTGCAGCGTATTGTATACTCCATGACAAATACATTTTTAGGTATCATGTGCCTTTCCGGAGATGTGCATGAGCTAAATGAAGAGCAATGGTCCATGGTTCAGAGGGGAATAAATTTTTATAAAAACATATCTAATATTATCTTAAGCGGACATACGCTATTTTATGGAAACGAGCAACAGTCTTATCGTTTTTTGAAAGGCTGGCAGGGAGTTCTACGCTATAGTAATGATAGGGAAGAAGCATTATTGATACTTCATACATTTGAGGAAAAGATGCCTCTGTATATACAGGTTCCATTAGAATATAACTATGAAATAATAGATGTATTTACAGAGAACAATAAATCTATTACAATAGAAAATAAGAACTTGGCAGTACAAATGGATAGAGAATTTGAAGCCTGTGCTATTTATATGAAGCGCGTGTAAACCTAAGAGAGTGATAAGATGAGAAAAATAAGTGATATATTAAAACAGAAATTCAAACGACTGAGTGTTTTCTTAAAGATAACCATGCTATTTGAGATTGTTTTAATCTTATCACTTATTTTTGTCTCTACTATTACAACTTCTTTATTTGCCCGACTGGTAAAGGAAAAAGAGATTGCACTTGGCAAGACCAGAATAGAGAAATTGGCAGATTATATGCTAGAGAAGTATAATCGAGTCTACAGTTTATCTATTTATATTCACAGTAGCAATATATCGGGTATTATGTCAGATATAGTAGAGGGAACCTCGGATGCCTATGAGTTTCAGAATATAAATGCTATGAATGTATTCTTTCGAGGAGTTAGTTCTGCGGATTCTGATATATGTGATGTCATTCTTGCTTTACCAACAGGTAATATGTACTCTTATACATATAGTTCGATGCCCGCCGTTTCTCCCAGTTATGAGTTTATGGAAGATAGTGTTGTAAAAGACTTTCTTGATAAGGACCAGGAGATGACAATTCTATATTCAAAGACAAGAAAATATGCATTAAGAGAAAAAGATTCTGTAGTATCTTTCATGGGGAAGATTTATGACCCTAGCTATTTCCCTAAGAAAAAGCTGGTAGGTATTTATATTATGAATATTCCATCATCCAAATTTGGAAAAGTATTGGATATGGAGGAGGGAAAACAAAAGGGTGAACTAATCCTAGTCAATAGTGAGAAAAAGGTTCTCTATAGCACGTCTTCCCTTCGTGAGGGAACGACTTTTAATAGGGAACTTGAGCGGAAGCAGAAAAACAGTTATTTCGTTAGCGATGAATTAGGGACAACTGGATTAGAGATAGAGTATATCTTATCTAATAGAGTTTTATATAAGGAGATAAATATTCTAAAAAGAAACATTAGTATTGGAATATGTATAGCAGTAATTTTAACCCTGCTTCTTAGTTTTAGAATATATAAAATATTTAAAAAGCGTGTAAAAGTGTTGATTGGCTTTATGGGAAAGCTCCAGGAGAGAGATTTTAATATAAATGTACCTGTTGAATCAGAGGATGAGATAGGAATACTTTCCCGTAGTTTTAATACTATGTGTAAAGAGTTAAATGAGTACATAGATAAAGCATATAAGGCAGAAATACAGAGGGTAAATTCTGAGGTTTATGCCCTTCAAATGCAGATAGATCCACATTTTTTGTATAATACGCTAGAGAGTATTAAATCGAAAGCTTTAGATGAAGGCGATACGGTCACTCCGGAGATGATTACCTTACTTGGGAATCTATTTCGGTGGAGCACCAGGATTAAAGACAAATTCATTATTCTGGAGGAAGAAATTAATTATATAGAGACTTATCTGCAGTTACAGTCTTATCGATTTGATGAAAAATTGGATGTGGATATTCATATCCCAGAGGAATATATGGATTATGCCATACCTAAGTTGATACTGCAGCCTATTGTTGAAAATGTAATAAAGCATGCATATATCAATGTGGACCGCCCCGGCATAGTGGGTATTATAGCTAAGAAAAAAGCAGAGAAGTTAGAGATTACAGTGTTTGATAATGGCTGTGGAATGAGTGAAGAGCAGCTACAGAAGGTTCATACGCAGCTTGAGGAAAACTCAGAACCAGACAACTTTGAAAGTATAGGTATAGAGAATGTTCATTTTAGAATCAGACTCCTATTTGGTAAAGAATATGGATTGGTAATCAAGAGTATTCCAAATCAGGGAACTGCCGTTAAAATAATTATTCCAGCGATGACAGTGAGGGAGATGAATAATATTGTACAGGTTATTGATAGTTGATGATGAGAAACATATCAGAGATGGTATTAAGAGGATGATTCCATGGGAAGAGTATGGGATTGAAATCTGTGGTGAAGCCAGTAATGGGAAAGCAGCTCTAGCGTTAATTGATCAGTATCAGCCACATATTCTTATTACTGATATCAAGATGCCAGAGATGGACGGATTAGAATTACTTAAAGAAATGAAATACCGAAATCTAAAGATAAGAACCATAGTATTGAGTGGATATGATGAGTTTCAATATGTGAGACAGGCAATGAAGTATGGAGCAATAGATTATATATTGAAACCTTCCGGAAAATCAGATATTATTCAGATTGTGGAAGAGATTATTAATAATCTGGAAGATGAGATTAATGCTCACATTGAAAACCAGAATGGATTAGAATTACTAAAATCCAATGTTTTAAATCGCCTTTTTAAGAATGAGATCTCACCTATGGAGTTACGGGAAAAGCTACAAATGCTAAAAATTGATCTGACAAAGGTTCCTCTTGCCGTAGCTGTGATTGAAATTATAAAAAATAAGCAGGATGAGAAATTAGAATCTGAGGAGTATATTAAGAAAACCTTTGAAATAAATACAGTTTGTCAGCAATGGGTGGAGGAAAGAGAAGAAGGAATTGTCTTTGTCAATAGTGAGGGAAATGTAAGTCTTATATTGGAGAATATGAATGAAAATGATGTGAAGCTAGGAAAAGTGGATGTTTTGAAAGAATTAAGACTAAGGATTATTGAAGAAGTAAAATGTCCAATTTCTATAGCAGTAGGGGACTGCGCTCAATCACACAGAAGTCTTAGACTATCCTATACCCATGCTATGGAGACAAAGGAATATCAATTTGTCTTTGGTAGAGATTCCATTTTATACTATGAGGAAATTAAAAATTACTTCAATGAAAAAAAGAGTATCATTGATGTAGATAATCAACAAATCATCGCTATGATAGAGAATGAGGATTATGCAGGAATTGAAAAATATGTAATTACTATGTTTGATAAATACATTAGTGAAGAAAGAATTCCAGATTGCTTTGTGCTTCGTAACTGTGCCTTGGAAATATTAATAGTTTCATTTCATTACATTGAAAAACTACCATTGGTTGATAAGAAAAAGATATTCAGCATGAAACAAGAAGCATTATCTAAAATATCAACAGAATTCTCATATGAAGATATGCAGAATAACATTCTAGAGAGCATACAGCAGATTCTAGATGAAATGAAGGCAACAAGCCAAAACAAGTATACCAAGCAAGTATGGAGTACAATAAAGATGATACAGAATAATTATTCTGATCCAGATTTATCTTTACAGTACCTTGCTGATGAATTTCATATTAACACAGCATATCTTGGGAGAGTCTTTAAGAAGGAAACGGGAAGCACTTTTACGGACTACCTAAGTATGATTCGTATTGAAAAGGCAAAAGATCTTTTTATGAACACGAATTATAAGGGAACTGAGATTTGTAAGAAGGTTGGATTTACAAACTATAACTATTTTTATATTGTTTTCAAGAAGATTACAGGTCAGACACCAGTTAATTTTCGAAAATAAGTGATTATACTCAAGGTGTAAAGGAGAATGTGATGAGTATTAAGTTTAATATGGAAGGTGGAGTATTTTCCTCCCTTAACAAGCTATGTGATATTATATTTTTAAGTGCATTATGGTTCTTTTTTTGCATTCCTATTATTACGATTGGTCCAGCAACTACTGCACTTTACTATACCACAGTCAAGGTAATAAGAAAGGAACGTGGTTACGTTTGGCACGAATTCTGGCATTCTTTCAAGTCTAATTTTGTGTCAGGTGCTATCTATACAGTAGTCTTAGTTGCAATCATTGCTGCCATCTACTATGGTTTAGCGATTACAGCCCAGTCAAACGCAATGATGTTTCAGATATCACATTATGTATATATCATATTGGTCTTTATTGTAACTTATTGCTATGTATTTTTGTTTCCGGTCTTATCCCGGTTTTCTCTATCGAGAGTACAGACTATGAAAATGGCATTGCTCTTATCATTAAAACATTTTCCTACTACGTTTGGACTTATTGTGATACTAATTGTTGGAGGGGTTGCTACAACTATTATATGGCCGCTTTTATTGATTACGCCTGTTGTAGTCTCTCTTTTGTCATCCTTTTTAATTGAACGGGTATTTAGACGATATCAGCCGAAGCCTGAGGAGGGCACTGATAAGGAACAGCTGGATTGGTACCAGACGCTTTAACTACTTCAACAAATAGTAACGCCATATTGCCCGTCTGTATTATAATCCCTCCTCAGTATTATCAATAATAAAGATATAAGAGATATGTACTGGGAGCATTGTCACATGGCTATAGAAAGTCATAATCAATACTCCCGGTTTTTAATATTACTACATACTAGAAATTAAAAACCGTTTCCCATGGAAAGTTACCTGACTCTTCTATACATTTTGGCCATTCCTTACACCAATTTGGAACTTCTGGGTTCTCAACACGATCAAGACTAGGGGTATATGGCTTAATGTCTAGTATTGGCGTATGGTCATTGGCGTCAATGTAGTCAATCTGTAGAAGTCCTGATTCATAATCGATGTGAAGAACTTGGACAGTAGTTAAGGCGATGGGATTGGGGCGTATTGGGGATCTGGTAGCAAAGATACCCATCTGTTCAGGTGCATTTTTATAAGGTTTTGGGGTCTGAAGCACTGATCTGGCTTCATTGCTGTCAAAGTCACTAAACCACCATAGAACCTGAATGTGACTAAAACCATCTAATGCTGTTAACGCTGGAATATAGTTAGGATCAATCTGAAGAAAGGTCTCATCACCTTTATTTTGTATTGTGCCGATGCTGTGTACCTCATAAGTTGCCATTTTAATTCCTCCTTATTATTATGATATAATCAAGATAGACCCTGACATCATGTGAGTGTCAAGTGATAAAATTAATTATTTTTCAGAGGAATCTGTATCTCTGTCAGATATTGTGTTGGGTCCTTTTCATTCCATGGACCACGATGAACAATCTGTCTAGTTGGACCAACCATATTGTATTCGCTGTTTTTCTGAAGCCACTTAGCAAAGGAAAGATAGGCACCTGCAATATTGGAGAAGTCTCCGTAGACCATGGGACAAGCCATGATTGGAACAGGTTCCGTATGACGAAATTGAAATTCTCCACTGCTATTTCCCATTTTATTTACAGGCGCGCATATCTCTACATCTATCTGCTCCTCACGATCATCCTCATCATGGTAGATAGAAAAGGTACTGCTTGAAATCTCCAGCTGCTGGCCTGAGGCATAATCTGATAGCTTTTTCCATAACTGTCCCTCTTCATAATAATTAGGGATTATTTGTCGTAGAGAGAGGACCTGATAGCTTGGAATTGATTTAATTGTAATCTGGTAATGCATCTCTTGTTTGGTTTGAAGCAGTTCTTTTTTGGCCAGTAATATTTTACTCAGCTTATCTTTCTCCGCCTGGATGTTATGTAGTATTTCCTCCTGCTTCCTATCTAATTGTTGTGTAAGAGAAGCTGTATCCTCTTGGTTTAGCGTTGTAGCAATCTCAGCAACATTAAAGCCACAGTCACGCATATAGATGATTTTATTTAGGATGGGAATCTGCTCTACAGAGTACATGCGATAGCCCGTACAGGAATCAACTAGAGCGGGTTTTAATAAACCCATTTCATCATAATATCGTAGCATTCGAATAGTCACTTGAGTAAGCTTTGAGAATTCACCAATAAGAAACATATGAGTTCGCCTCCTTTCCTTCATTATAAAGATGATTTTATAATACTTCAAGATTATGGAATATAGAAGACACTTTCTACGTAGGAATACTATTTATTTTCAAAATAACAAAATATTGTTATAAAGATCTTAGATAGTGATATAATGAAGTTGTATATTAATACTATCTGGCATATTAGTAAAGGTTGAAAAAAAAGTAGAAAAGAGGCTATTTTATGGTGAAATATAGTGTTTTTCTTATTAATCCTCAAGAATATAATATTAGAGGGGCGTTAAAAGGTTTGATGAATAATGAGTTAGATTTTCTGCTACTTAAGGACCTTCATGATGTTGGTAAAGATGTGCCTGAACTTAAAATAGGAGACAAGGTGTACCTATATATTACAGGGCAAGGGGTATGTGCAAAGGCTACTGTGATGGGTAATATAATTGATATTAGTATAGAAGTACAGTATAAAGAAGAGGCTGAAAAATTTTGGAAGGGCAATAGTTTTGAAGAAGCTTGTGCACAGTGTAACTGTAAGTTTGTTCCTATAAGACTGGAGCGAGTGGCTCCAGTAATAGACGATAGGTTACTTTGCTATACCGATGCCTATCTTACTTATAATAATGAAATGGAGAATAAACAACATTATATTATTACAGATGAAGTAGCAGCTCATATTGATTATAGTCTGGAAGATTTGGAATATGAGGAATTGATAGCGGGAGACACTGGAGAAGACTGGGATAATGTAGTGGAATAACTCCCACTGGAATTAAGTTTTTACATAACGACCTACGATGGTAAGAACTTTTATGAATATAAAGTAGGTGAAAAGGCTAAAGAATCGTATTTAAGAGAAATCTTTTTAACTATTTGACTCTTTACGAAGGATATGTTATTATAGGCAACAATAAAGTACAAAT
>JAEYPA010000065.1 GCA_023411225.1 Bacillota bacterium | reverse complement strand
ATCTTATGTCAACCTTTAACCGCTCCTGCAGTGATACCTTTAACAATGTACTTTTGACAAATCAGGAAAAGAATAAGCATCGGTATCGCCACAAGCACCATATCGGCAAAAATTAAGTTCCATTCAGAAAAGTATTGTCCCTTGAAATTGTATACGGTTAAAGGCATTGTGATGTTCTTGTTGGAGTTGAGAAGATACAATGGGGTTTGCAAATCATTCCATGTTCCCATACCGACAATTACTACATTGGTCATTAATACTGGTTTTAGCAAAGGCAAGATAATGTACCAGAACAACCTTAGTGAGCCACAGCCATCAATAAATGCTGCTTCGTCCAGTTCTTTAGGAATCGTATTCATAAAATTACTTAACAAGAACACCGCCCATGCTACATTAGAAGCAATTAACACTAGTATCATACCAGTCTTGGTATTATTAAGATGCAGCATATTTAGCAAATAGATAGTCGGCACAATACACATTGGTACAATCAACCCTAAGGAGAAGAAGGTGTTTAAGAATTCACTTAGCCGATCCTTTCGGCGGGCGATGATAAAGGCACCCAAGGCACAAATTAATGAGGTCACTATTACAACTATCGTAGTAATAATAAAACTGTTTTTAAATGCCAAACCCAAATTTGCTTTTTCAATAACCTCAGTAAAGTTACTAAAAAGCCATTTGGTTGGTGCTGCAAAATTAAACTTTGCCGCTTCCGAGGCAGTCTTCATCGAACCAAAGGTTACTACCAGCAAGGGAATTATAACTACCAGACTAAGTAATAACATAAACAGTTCCAAAACTACTGTTTTAACTGTATATTTCTTTTTTAACATCAGTTCCCCACCTCCTTCTTTGCAAAGTATTTACGTATAAATATTGTAACAATCACTACCACGACTGAAAGCAGCATAGTCATAGCAGTCGCTTTTCCATAGAAACCCCTACCGAAATTCTGATAAATCATTAAACCTACCACCGTTGATTCATTACCCGGTCCCCCCTTTGTCAGGGTTAAAACCTGCTCAAAAACTCTAAATCCCCCAATTATGGACTGAGTGATATTTATAGTAAGGGCCGGTGTTAACAGGGGCAGAGTTATCTTCCAGAACTGTTTCCAAGAAGAGGCTCCGTCAATTTTAGATGCTTCATAATAATCATGAGGTATGGCCGTTAAACCAGCAATATAAATAATCATATGGAAACCCGTCCACTTCCAGATATCCATAAGTATAACTGTCAACATAGCGGTATTAGTACTTGCCACCCATTCGTGTCTGATCCCAATTCCAAAGAACTGCAGAATTTGATTAACCGTTCCGTCCATCTGAAAGAGAGCATTAAACATAATTCCCACCACTATGTAGCTTAAAACTGCGGGGATATAGAAAACTGTCCGTAAAAATGTAGTGCTCTTTAAGTTTCTACTTAGTGCCAGGGCCAACAGAATCGCTATAACATTTCTGAATACCACTATAAATATAGTAAATATCAATGTGTTCTTGACACTCTTGAGAAATATACTATCCTGTAATATGGAAATGTAATTATCAAAACCGATAAAGTTCTTACCAGTCCTAGTTATATCCCAGTTGGTAAAAGATATAAATATACCTCCTACCACTGGAACAATAAAAAAGATTACAAAGATAGCGATTACAGGAATCAATAGGGTTTTCGGATATAATCTATCTATTCGTGATTTGTTTTTTTTTCTCATCTCAATCTGTAGGGCAATTAAAAGCCGTCCACTCCTTTATCTTTCATAAAGCTCTCATACTGCTTATCCCATTCAGTAATAATCTTCTCCGGTTCTTCATCCATGGTAACCTGAACAATTCCGGAAAACAGAAAACTTTCCATTATTGGTCTAGCTACATCAAAATAGGAATCCCACTCGTATGTATATTTATTATTATTCACATAGGTATCAATCAAATACTTCTGCGCCGGTAGCACGTCTCCGCCATCAATATCACTCCATGCACTGGCAGTAGGAAATTCCTTGTAAACCTCACCCATAACTTCTTCAGAACACCAGTAATTCATAAACTTCTTAGCCAATTCCACATTTCCACCTTTAGGTACCCACATACCTACTGTGTATGCTCCAATGGCTAGCTCATCCTTATCGTTAAAAGGAATTGCGAAGGAACCCAACTCTACGTCCGGATATTCTTTGGCTAAGGCATCCTCAAAAAATTCTCCTTGGATAACCATCGGATACTTACCTTCAGCAATCATTGAAATGCCCGTATCATATGTTTGTGAAGCGTGATTTTCATTACTGTATCCCTCTTTGTGCAACTTCTGCAAATCCTTTAGGACTTCCACCATTTCCGGAATATCTGAGAACTTCTTTTTATTTGACAGCAGGTCTTTATATATCGTATCACTTTGATCACTCAGAGCTACTCCCCACCCCATTGTTGTCCATATCTGTGTTGTCCAGGCATCAGCATCCGTAGTGTAGATTGGGGTTACACCTTGTTCCTTAATATCTTTAAGCATCGCCCAGAATTCATCCATGGTCTTTGGCTGCGGGTTTTCATAGCCCAGTTCTTTCATCTTTTTTTTGTTGTAGTATATCCCACCGAAGAATGAAGCGGAGCTGGTAACCGGCATCGCATAAATGTGACCATCTTCCCGGTGTTTCAAAATTTCTGGAGCAGCCAACCGCGATACCCATGGTTCATCATCAAGGGTTTCACAATTTTCCTTAGCATTATACTGCTCCGCTCTTTGTGGAGCATTTGCAAGAAACAGATCTGGCGCATCATTAGTTGCTAATTTAGAGCTTAATACACCCTCAATATCTTCATTTGGCATTACCACAACATCCAGTTCGATTCCATATTTCTCTTTGATAATATTGGCCGCCTTTTTACACTGGTCATTCCACTGATCCTTTGAAGAATACAGTGTGAGTACTTTTGCTTCTTTACCTTCATCTTTACCTTCGACTTTATCTTCCTTTGAATTATTTCCACATCCTACTAAGAGAGTGGAAAGCATTGATAATACTATTATCCCAGATAGTAACTTTTTCATTTTTTGTTTCATCCCATTATCCTCCATTTAATTTATTAAAACGTTTTAACTCTCAGTAAAAAAAAACTTAGCTTTTTTCTATGCCTCCTTTCGATTATTAATTATACTATTTTACCAGGAATACCTTGTATTACTTAAACACCTACAATGTATCTCCTAAACAGTTTCTCTTATAATTAATCGTTGTTTTAAAACAATATTTTTCAGATTGTCCCGATTATTATTCACTTGTTTGACAACCTTCATCAGCGTTTCACCCATCAACACTTGATCTTGTTCAACAGTTGTTAACCGTGGATTAATATAGCCTGAAACCTCAATATTATCAAAACTAACAATTCCAAAATCTTGTGGAACTTTGTAACCCATCTCCTTAATTGCCCTAAGCATGCCGATACCTAATAAATCCGAGGAAACAATCCATGCATCTGGAAGATTCTCTTTTCTCGTTGTTGATAATATCTCTTTCATATACAAATAACCGTTTTTTAGATTATCAAGCTGTAATGATTCTTTTATATATGTGTACTTATCATTGAATTCGTAGCCATTTTTTTCAAGAGCATTCTTATAGCCTTCAAAGCGGTCCTGTAAATTTGCTAGCTCAATTGGCTCTGAAAAAAAACCGATTCGTTGATAACCTTTTTTCTTAAATAAGGTAACAATTTCATCCATAATCTCATAATTATCATACTTAACGCTAGATACTTTTAAACCCGGTGCTTCTCTATCTGCCAGAATCACTGCGATTCCCTGTTGGGTCAAACGCTCAAGCTCTTCTTCATCACCAGTTCCATTGATAATAATCAAGGTTCCGATATTCTCCCCTTCTAATCTGCGTAATTCCTGCATTTCCCTTTTCAATGAATACTCATAACCATATATTTGGACGCTGTAGCCTTCATCATATGCTCTATCAACGAACGTACTGGTTATTTTTGAGTGAAAATTGTTATTTAAGTTAGGAATCATCATCCCTATTCGCAAGTTCTTTTTACTACGTAAGGACTTTGCTGATGCATTAGGAATGTAGTTTAAATCTTTTATGGCTTTTCTGACCTTGGCTGAAGTCTCTTCTGTTATCGATGCTGTCCCGTTGATAACATGAGATACCGTGCCGATTGTGACACCAGCATAACTGGCCACATCCTTAATCGTTGTTCTACTATTAAGTCTTTTCTGTTTAGCTTGCATAATACTCCCCTATTCATTAAAACGTTTTAACTTTATTCTAATATACTTTTATTTTTATCTACTGTCAATTACTTTTTAATTTTTTATGAACTTTTACTATTATTTATTTCTGATTTTTGTGACATTTTATAAGTACGGAGATTTAATTGTTTCATATAGATGTGTTATGGCTGAAGGCAAGTAGTAACATTAATGCACTTTGACCCTCTGGAAATGCACCGATATCTTTAATACGGCGCCTTAGCTCACGATTTAGGCGTACAATTGTATTGTTAATACGAATACACTTCCAATGTTGATAGAAAAATTCCATGAATATAAAAGTTTCCTCTATGCCATCTATTAGATTTTTGAGACAGAAGATAATTTCATTTCTAGGAGCTTAGCAATTACAGCTTTGGATTTTTCTCTAACTGCCTGTTTGCTTTCTTAAGCATGAATGGCATAAGCATCATGGACATTTCCTTCATTTTGTTTCTTGGTGTAACAGAAAATTTATTACGATACAGCGTTGGTACTTGGCATCTGGAAAACCTCAAGTATGCTTTCTAGCATGCCTAAGCATTTGCCTCCCACAGTTTAGCGCATAACAGATAGACTTCAATCATTTAGCCAAACAAAAAAGTTTTTCCAACTTTCCCCATCTTCTTTCCTACCTTCAGTAACATCAATTATTTCACAACATCCATCTTGATTTACTCCAATTGCAACAAGAATGGACACTTTCTGTTTTTTGCCACCCCAGCTACGTTTTATATAGACACCGTCAACATAAACATAAGGATACTCTCCAGTAAGAGCTCTGCAACGCCAGGTTTCAACATGATCGTAATCCTTTTTATTAAGATTACTTATCGTACCAAGAGACACTTTGGCTCCCCAAAGTGCTTCTGTGATATCTTCTACACTATTACGTACTAGATCCTTTAATTCGTTATGGATAAGATCTTGGTTTAATTGTATAATATTATCAGACATGGTTTATAACCTCATTTGAGAATTTTGTGTAGTAACTTAATTCTACCAAACGGATATAGACCATTTCTATTTTGTAAATGAATTTGCCAAGCTAATTATACGTCATCAGCAATTCCTGTAGCCTTACCTTTGCTTTCTCATAATCACCACACATTTGATAATAGTTAATTGCCGAAGCCTTCTCCCCAAGACACTCCTTGATAACTCCTGCATTGTAGTAGGCCAGATAAGAATTCACACCAATTGCTCTTACGGCTTCTAGCTTGGTAGCCTTCATGAATTGCTGTACAGCCTCCTCAAAATACCCGTTATTCATATAAATTAATCCCATCAGAAAACAAAAATCGGCACTATATCCAAATTCCTCCTGTACACCTTCTAGTAACAGTGCAGTTCTTTCTCGTCCACAGTTTAGTAAGGCATACCCGTATGTTTCCACTAGGTCCACTACATACTCAAGCCTAGGATTTACATCATTTTTCAAAGCACAATCAAAATATTCCACAGCTTTTTCATAATTGCCAGCCATGTAATAGCTTTTTCCCAATTGATATAAGAGATAAGTATCATTTGGATTTTCTTTTAATTCTATGAGTAACAATCTTGCATTCCGCTCGGCTTTTTTCCTACGTTCTTCCTCTGTGCCATTGTATCCGTCATGAACGACCTCTAACTTTGTCTTGTACATCTTATAAGATACATTGTCTGTAGATACGGTCTCCATTGCACTTTTGGCTATTATTTGCTCATGGATTTTACCTTCGTAGTGAAATAGTTTTCTATTAAAAATTCGATTGATCCATTCCACATTCTCAATCGTCTCTCCATTTCTTGTCACGGCATTAATACGTTTAATTCTACCTACAGCCCCTGGATTCTCCATGAGTTGATTATATAAAAGGCTCGGATTAAATGGTTTTAGATATTCATCACTGTCAAGGACCAAAATCATTTCATTAGAAGCCTTTGATATTGCATAATTCTTAGCGGCAGCAAAGTCATCTATCCATTCAAAGAAGTACAATTTATCTGTAAATTCTAAAACCATAGACTTTGTATGATCCGTGGAACCGGTATCTACAACGATTACTTCAAAGTCGTAAGGTCTTAAAGCACTTAGACATCTCTTTAATTTTTCACATTCGTTTTTTGTTATAATACAAACGGAAAGCTGCATTATATTACCCCCTTTTAAGTGGAATTTCAGACACTATATCTATTATATAAGGATTTTTTTATATAAATAGCAGAAAATGATAATTATTAGGTAATTATATCACAATACTATTCCATTGGATACCCATGAGCTTCTTAAGTAAAACTTACCGCCTAGGTGTACTATTGATAGGATAGAATCGATTTCCTTAATTAGTTTTTAAAATATTTATTTCTTTATATGCATAGGACGTTATCCTAAGAATTAAATTAACCTTTTGCATAGATAGAGGTTAAGAGCTCTACCATTGACTCATATGTAGCCTGCTTTGATTGTTTCATGGTTGTAATACCTAAGTGTTCTAAAGCCTGACCACACACCGGACCTATTGAAATGCACAAACCCAGAGAATTTAATTGATTCTTCAAATCCTTTGGACAATCGGCTAGAAAACGTTTAACGGAAGAACCACAAGTAAATAGAATTCCATTATAGGTAAGGAGGCTCTCATCAACTACATGATTGTCACTACTACTGTCTTTACGACAGTCTTCTAAGGAGCTCACCGGTGCATTCTCATAAATCGGTATCTCCCTAAACTGACATAATCCCTCCAATTTTTCTTTTAACCGGTCATCAGCATTGTTAGCCTTAAAATACCACACCTGCTCCTGTGGTTTCAACACCTCTGACAAGGTCTCACTAAATGTAGCGCTGTTAGATTCCTCTGGAACCAGGTCCGGCTCAATCCCATGCTTTCTTAACACTTCTGCCGTAGCACTACCGATGGCACCAATCTTACTATTGCCAAGAGCTCTAACATCCAACTTGGAATCCTTTAAGTTTACAAAAAAGCTCTCTACACAATATTTACTGGAGAATAACAGCCAGTCTGCCGTCTTTAGTTGTTCCTTTTTTAAGCTCACTTTAATGTTCCTTATATATCCAGTTATTATTTCATCTACCATGGCTCCCTGTTCCCGAAGAAGCTTGGTAAGACGAGAGACTTTACTACCGAGCTTAGCAACCAGATAACGGTGTCCAAATAGTGGCTTTGTTTCAAAGAAATTAAGCTGATCTCTTAGGTTGATTACATTCCCAATCACAATTAATGCTGGGGAGGTAAGGCCACTCTCTTCTATAGTGTCTTTTAGGGTAGCAAGAGTTGCTATACAGGTCTTCTGTAAAGGAGTTGTAGCATGAGAAATGACAGCTACCTTGGTATTGGGTACCATCCCTGCTTCCATCAGGCGAGTTGCAATCTCTCCGGCTTTACTTAGTCCCATCAGAAATACACAGGTGTCTCTTCCACCTGCTATCGCTTCATAATTAATATTTGATGGTTCATTGCTACAGTTATGGGCAGTAATTACATGAAAGCCAGTAGCAATTCCACGGTGTGTAACGGGAATGCCGGCATAGGCAAGTCCTCCAATAGATGAACTGATTCCGGGAACAACTTCAAAAGAGATTCCATTTTCCTCTAATACAACCCCTTCTTCTCCACCACGGCCAAATACATATACATCCCCACCCTTAAGCCTTACTACTCTAGAATATTCCATGGCTTTATTCACTAAAAGCATATTCATATTCTCCTGAGGCATAGTATGATTCAGGTTCTCTTTGCCTACATAAATCATTTCACAGTCAGGCCGTACCTCCTCCAATAACTCTGGGGAAGAAAGGCGGTCATAGATAATACAATCTGCCTGCTTGATACATTCTAATCCCTTAATGGTAATAAGACCTGGATCTCCAGGACCTCCTCCTACCAGATAAACCTTGCCTGAAAGTTGTCTACGGATATTCCTTGCCGCCTCTTTTACCAAAGCTTTGGTGTCAGCTCCACATACTTTTGTATAGGCAAGACGGCTACCATCCTTATTTCCATACATAGCGCATAGTTCATACCTGCCGTCCTCCAGTCGATTGCATACTGCCCCAATTGGTATATGGCAGTCTCCGCCCATTGCAGAAAGGAAACCTCTTTCAGCAATAGTAAACTGTGTGGTTTCTTCATCACTTAATGCATCAAGTTTATTTCTCAAGACTTCGTCTTGGGCTTTGATTTCCAAAGCAAGTATCCCTTGGCCAGGAGCTGATATCATCTCGTTATGATCCATATATTGTGAAATGATAGATTCCATTCCAAGGCGTTTTAATCCGGCTGCGGCAAGTACAATCCCATCCAGTCTCTGTTCCTCCATCTTCCGAAGTCTGGTATCCACATTTCCTCGAATGTCTACTACTTGAAGGTCCGGACGAATGGCAAGAAGCTGATACTCCCTTCTTTTACTTCCCGTGCCAATCACTGCATGTTGTGGCAGTTCAGAAAGGCATTTCTTTTCTCGCAGGACCAACACATCC
>JAEYPA010000145.1 GCA_023411225.1 Bacillota bacterium | reverse complement strand
TGTGCATCTTTCGATGCTTTACTGTTTCATAAAGAAACGTTCTATTTCTGAAATTCTTATTGAATTTTCAGGGTTGTTTCACTGTTCAGTTATCAATGTTCTTGGTCGCTGCTCTCACAGGCGACTTTGTCTATCTTAACACCATATAGTTTTGTTGTCAACATGTTTTTTAACTTTTTTCGTGACCATTCGACCACATAAATTATTCAATCAACAAAAACGATCTTCTTCTCGTTTAAATTATATGGGGTGTCGTTGACGACTTGCTTATAATAACATAGGTAAAATAAGATGTCAATAAGTTTTCTGAATTTAATATACATTTCACACAATTTAAGAGAGTAACTAAATAACTAAAAATATTCATTAATAATATATTATGTCTATTAATGCTTTAAATAATCCCTCTACAGGTTCTTTTTACTTCTTCTGTACCATGAGACTTTATCTCCAAAGGCTAAGGTGAATACCCTTAGAGAATACATATAATAATTCTAGCCTCTCTTTCTCGTCATCTAATTGTACTACAGAATTTAATCGAACATATTTAATTTACCTATTGACAAATTTATTATAAGTAATATAATTAACCTAACAACTGTTTGGTTTGTTAATTCAAACATATGAGGAGGTACAATGAGACAAGGATCCTTTACAAAAGAACGAATTTTTCAGGCAGCATTAAATATATTTGCTGAAAACGGATATGAAGGTGCCCGTATAGATAAGATTGCATCAGAAGTTGGTATTAATAAAGCCTCCCTATATTTTCATTTCAAAAGCAAGGAGGAGCTCTTTACACAGCTGTTCCATAACATTATAAGTAAGTATCGGGATAAAATGAAGATGATTGTGACAGACGACAGGGATCTGCCTATAAAAGATCATTTAAAATCAATCTATACAGAATACCTGGACTATAATTGGGGAAATGCAGAGATGGAATTCTGGAACAGAATATATTATCTTCCACCTCCATTTCTAAGAGATGAGATAATTTCCATCACCTCGGATACAAAAAAAGAGTTTGTCGCTGATTTAGCAAAGATTATGGACAAAGGAATATTGCGTAAGGAACTTCGAGAGTTAGATGCTAATCACATGGCAAATACTTTTTATTATGTATTAACCTGCATTGACTTATCAGCAGACCTAATGAAAAAAGAAGATGCGATTCGTGATATGGAGTATTGTTTTGAGGTAATATGGACAGGAATAAAAGGTAGTTAGATACCTTTTATTTTTCCCATTCGCCCTACCAAATAGTTGGTATATTATTTAAAGGAGGTAGTAATATGGAACAAAGAGTATTAGGTCAATCAGGCATTAAGGTTAGTCCAATGGGGCTTGGATGCTGGGCAATCGGTGGACAATTCTACATGGATAATATGATTGATGGATATGGAAATACAGATGACAAGATGTCAATTGCAGCAATTCACGCAGCTTTAGAACTGGGAGTAAATTATATTGATACAGCAGATGCGTATGGCATTGGACATAGTGAATCTTTAATCGGTGAGGCGCTTTCAGGTCGTAGATCACAAGCAGTCATTTCTACCAAGTTTGGCTATCTGGGAAATGAAGCCACAAAAACCTTGCAGGGATATAACGTAACTCCAGCTTACATAGAACGTGCCTGTGAAGCTTCTCTTAAAAGACTTCGAACGGACTATATCGATCTGTATCTTTTACATGTATGGGAAATTGGTCTTTTGGAGATTGACCCCGTCATTGATACTTTGGAAAAACTTGTTCGTCAAGGCAAAATTAGAACCTACGGATGGAGTACGGACATAAGCCACGGAGCTAAAATATTTGCAGAACAGCAAAATTGTTCTGCTATCGAACAGGAATTAAATGTTTTCACCGGAAATGATGAGATTCTCACCATGTGCGAGAACAAAGGACTGGCAAGTATTAATCGCACTCCATTAGCCATGGGAATATTAAGTGGTAAATATAAGGAAAATTCCTTTGTTACCAAAGAGGATGTTCGCGGGGCCGGACATATTTGGGCAGAAAGCTGCTTTAAAAATGGAAAACCTAACCCTGAAGCTTTAAATAAACTAAATGCCATCCGTGATATCTTAACCAGTGATGGCAGAACTCTAGTGCAGGGTTCTCTAGCCTGGATATGGGCAAGAAGCGGTATCACAGTACCAATTCCTGGTTTTAAAACGGTGCAACAGGTTGAGGAGAATGCCAAAGCTATGGATTTTGGTCCTCTTACGCCTGCTCAAATGAAAGAGATTAATGATATTTTGAAGTAATTCTAATCAAGTATGGACATAATTTGGGTATTGTGGAAGATTCATTGATTAAACTGATAGTATTTAACCATAGCGATTACATAACATGAGAATATATTTATACAACTAATGGGTGCATACGCACCCATTTTCAGTTTTCCTACGTTTATCGTTTTGCAAGTACTTCTTTCTCATACGTCTCAATTTCTTTAAACCAACTCTGGTTTTCCACCACTCCACACTGTCTACAGTATTCCATCCACACATCACCAAATGGATATGTCTTGATTTCCTCCTGCATCATCATAAGTTCAGTTAATCTATTCTCATTCTGTAATTTTATTAATAGTTCATTCGGTGTGCATAATGCACTTAATAAAGCCTTCTGCCAACTGCGGAACCCAATGGTCCAAGCCGCAACTCGATTAATGCTTGCATCAAAATAATCTAATGCCATATTGACACGATCAAGTGCGTTATTACGAATTATTTCCTTTGCCATCTCTTTTGTTTCATCGTCAAACAGTACAACATGATCTGAGTCCCAGCGTACTGGTCTTGTGATATGAAGTGCGATTTCCGGATAGAAACATAAAAGTGCTGGAATCTTGTCCGATACCACTTCAGTCGGATGG
Organism: Bacillota bacterium; assembly: GCA_023411225.1. Classification (GTDB taxonomy): domain Bacteria; phylum Bacillota; class Clostridia; order Lachnospirales; family Lachnospiraceae; genus KM106-2. The sequence continues at coordinate 3,691 of JAEYPA010000145.1, read as the reverse complement.
TAATGACCATTATCCATTAGTGGCATACATTTATCTGCATGTGCCGCTGCAAAACTCAGGGTGAACTCTGCAGAACCCACGGTATAGGACTCTACACCAATTCCAAAAACCTTTGACTCTACACATGGTTTTACCAATTTAAAATCATATGGTTCGGACAATATCTGTTCGATGGAATCTTTATAGCGCATTCTTGGTCCCATTCGATCTGCTGGAATATCCTTGTACCCATCACCAGTCCATATATTCATAACACATGGTACTCCTGTCTCTTTTGCAAAGTACTCAGAGATACGGATACATGCCTTACCATGTTGAATCCAGAAATTTCTAATCTCTTCATCTGGGCTAGAAAGTGTTAGTCCATCCTTCACCTTCTCATGAGAGAAAAAGGTAGGATTAAAATCAATACCAAGATTATGTTTTTTTGCAAATGCCACCCATTTTTCAAAGTGCTTTGGCTCAAGCTTATCACGGTCTACAAACTCATCCTTATTGAAAATAGCATAGCATGCATGTAGATTCAGTTTAATCTTACCAGGACATAATGCCATGACTTTTTCCATGTCTTCCATCAGTTCTTCTGGTGTCCTTGCCTTTCCAGGATAATTTCCAGTTGTCTGAATGCCACCTGTCAGTGGTCCATCGTGATCAAAACCTGTCACATCATCTCCCTGCCAGCAGTGAAGAGAGACTGGTATTTCTTTAAGTTTGGCAATTGCTGCATCCGTATCTACTCCTATACTTTGATACAGCTCTCTTGCTGTTTCATAACGTTCTTTTACTGTCATTTCATTTTCTCCTTTTATTCTTGTTATATTTTTGTTCCTTCTTCTGATTGATATATGCCTATTTCAAAGGAATGATATACTCTGGTTCGTGCATCTTGTAGATTCTCAAACACCCCATCTGTAATCATCTGAGCTACTAGATTACCAATTGCCGTTGCCTCCGTCGGTCCCGCATAAACGGGCCTGTTTGTATACTTTGCAGTAAGGTTATTTAAATAGGATGCATTGGCACCTCCGCCAATAACATGGATTTTGTCATATCGGTTTCCAGTTATCTCTTCAATTTCATCTATTGTTTCTGCATAGCATTTAGCCAGGCTATTATAAATGACAGAAGCTACAGCTGCTATTCCCTGTGGTATTTCCTGCCCACACTCCTCACATGCTTTCTGTATTTCCATTGTCATGTTATCTGGTGCAAGAAACCTAGAATCATTGCAGTCTACAATAGATGTTATCTTCTCTTTTGATGCCAATGAACAGATAGTCCCAAAATCCATATCCTTTGCTATTTCATTTTTCACTGACTGTATCATCCAGAGTCCCATAATATTCTTCAAATATCGGAAACGATAATCATATCCGCCTTCATTGGTCAGGTTACTATACATGCTTTTTAAGGAGTAGTTAGCAGTAGGCAACTCTGTTCCCATTAGAGACCATGTCCCGGAGCTGATATACAATATATTCTGATCATTGCTTGGTACAGCCATCACAGCTGAACCGGTATCATGCGTGGCTGGCAGCACTACCTTGCAGTTATATCCAATTTCCTGTCTGATTTCCTGTGTTAAATCACCCAGCTCACTGCCTGGTTCACTGATTGGCTGAAAAATATGTACTGGATATCCAAGGGTTTCAATCAGTTCATAATCCCAATCTTTTGTTATTGGGCTGACCAGCTGGGTTGTTGTTGCATTCGTATACTCGGCCACTGTTTTTCCAGTCAGAAGATAGTGAAAATAGTCTGGTATCATCAACATTTTCTTTGCTCTACTTAATTCCTTAGGTTTTTGCTTCTTCAGAGACATCAACTGGTAGATTGTATTGAACAGTTGCTTTTGAATACCGGTCCTCTGATACAGTTCTTCCTCCTGTATACACTGATATACCTCTGCATCCATACCGACTGTTCTGTCGTCCCGATAGGCTACAGCATTGCCAATTCGTTTATTTTTCTCATCCAGAAGAACAAAATCTACAGCCCAGGTATCAATCCCCACACTGACTGGTATTTTGCCAAGCTCTTTGCACTTCTTCATTCCCGTCTTGATTTCCTCAAACAACTGGTCCACATCCCATACTAGCCCATCCTCTAGTCTTATCATCCCATTAGGAAAGCGATGGATTTCTTCCAAAATTATTTTCCCATTTTCCAGATGTGAAAGGATATGCCGTCCACTGGATGCACCAATATCAATTGCTAAATAATATTTTTCCATTACGATTCTCCAATCCTAAATCTGTTTATATATTTATCATACAATTAAAAAGAGACAAAAAAAAGAACACCATTTGTTTAAAAAAGTGTCCTTATTTGCAGCTTAACCTATATTTTCTTGGTGTAGTACCAAATCTATTTTGAAATATACGATGAAAATAACTGATATTGTCATAACCAACCGCCAAACCAATGTCTGATATGGACATAGAAGTAGTCGTGAGTAGATAGACTGCCTGATTCAATCTCTTTGTCTGAAGTAGTTCCGTGTATGTCTTGCCAGTTAGCTTCTTGATTTCTTTTGACAACCAGAATACATCATAATTAAGTTGTTGGGCCAACTGTGATAATTCTCCGTTACGGTATTGCTCTTCAATATAACTTAATACTTTAAGAACTAGCTTCTGTGAGTCACTTGTTGCATCCGTTTCCAGTTTATCCATATGGTTCATAAGCTGGAGAAAAAGTAATCCCATGGTAGCCTGATTAATACTTCTTTTATTGGGCTGTTTATATACAATAGTCCATATTAAGTTCTCTATCAGATTCTGTACAGGGAGAATATCCGCTACCTTAAAATGCATATACCCAGAAGTCTCATTTTTTCCACGCAGACAATCTATAACAAAGTCTCGAAGTTGATTTTCCTCTTCTTCTATCATCTTTAATTCATAATCAAAAAATTCCGGTAAAATAATAAAATTAACTGCGATATCATTTTCCCCTGCAGGAAGTATTTCCTGGGTTGCCCTCTGATTCAGAATCAACAGTTCCCCTTGATCAAGGATGACATCTTCATTATTAATGATATGATGTGTACTTCCTTGGCACATAAAAATCATTTCAATATAATTATGCGTATGTCTTGGGAAGTGGACAAATCTCGTATGAGTTCTGACGGATATCAACTTCCCTGCCTCTAACAGCTTTTCTGCCTCTATAACATCATCTTGTTCTGACATATACAAGTCTTTATCAATTCCATTGTTTCCGTCTAATATCTTCTGCTCTTCCGGTGTTATCTTCTGCAACTCTGCTAATAATTCTTTCATCATAGTCATTCATCCTTATTATTATATATATTTATTATATCAGACCCATATATTGTAATCAATATATATAAAAAGTGTCTATGCCACTGATACACTCTACTCTAATGCTTTCAGGGCAAAAACATTTTACGCTGCCAACGTTATCTTAGCAACCGGAGAATAAGTTCTTACCTATACACAAAAAAAGAACCACCATTACTGATGATTCCTTTCGTTTTATACCTTCAAAACTACACATTGTATACGGCTTGCTAAGCAAGACGCTTCATCCATCTTTTTATTGATTAAGCCCTCGACCTATTAGTAACAATCAGCTACATATGTTGCCATACTTCCACCTTTGTCCTATCTACCTTGTCGTCTTCAAGGGGTCTTACTGACTTGACGTCATGGGATATCTTATCTTG
>JAEYPA010000121.1 GCA_023411225.1 Bacillota bacterium | reverse complement strand
GCGCCGGCCGGCCGCACGACAGTACGAGCCGGAAAAGTTGACTAAAAGTAATCACCTTTTCCGGCCCGTTTGGCCTTAGCAACAATGCATAACTTCGATGGAGCCCCTGTATTATGTGACACTCTGTTTTTGACTAGATTTACTCTTAACCACATTAATAATGACCCTTATTAAGCAGAATAGATACCCCCCAAACCAAAGGTAACCGATATCTCTACTTCGTTCAAAATGGGTAGTCACATTTGCACATATATTAAGAATGACATTTGGCAAAGGAAGCAAAACTAAATATAGCATTCCTAAAACGGAAGCATACACCACTGTAATGATGGCATATACCGTCTTAAATTTTACCATCTTTATATTTGCTATCATGCAAATCATTACAATATTGATGATTTGAAACCTGATTAAACTAACATACGGTATAGAATCATATCTACCAGAATATATGGCCCAATGATTGATTAGCGGATATAGCAACATCATAATTATGGGAAACACTATGAAAGCAATAAGTTTAATGATTTCATACTCTTTTTTCATTCTCCATCCTCCTAAGATTCGTCATAAATATGTTGGCTCTATAAATCTCCTAATGCGTATTTGATGGGAACAGTGGAATACACGTTACCATTCTCACTATCGATATCGCAAATCTGATCTACTCTAATTACCTTACTATTGCCTTTAGCACTGATATTCCCCGGATTATACTCCGTTGCATCAGCTTTGTTAATGAACATATAGAGATGAACACCATCAAAATATATCTTTTTAAATTAACTTTCATTGGTCTCTATTGGACTTAGTAATTCCTCATCCAAAACCCTCAGTATGTCAAAATAGCAATCATTTACTGTTGCCCCTATTCCCTTTATTAACTATGATTTATTACATAAGATAAACAATATTCCTAAGATAAGTAGAAAGCTAAAGGTTGCTATAGCTATGTATTAATTTTAATTCATGCACCCCTCTGAAAGTTTTTTGTGCGCGATTCATAACTATTTGCATCATACAGCACTTTCTACTATATATCAATATTTGTTATTTCCTTACTATCTCTTGACACAATTAATCCCCCTGCTATTATTTACTCCAGTCTGCCCACATCGTCTTAAAATAATGGAATAGTAAAAGGTGCAAAAAGACTGGTGCATACACCAATCTTTTATAAGCCAAGTTATAACCTCTCACTAGCTGATAATCGGAAATGATAATGCAACCTTAAAAAGATCTCCATCAATTAGTAGATGCAAGCTACCGTTTTGAAGCTCTACCATACTTTTTGCAATGGATAAACCAAGGCCATTCCCTTCTGTATTACGGGAGGTATCCCCTCTGACGAATCGTTCCATTAGTTCTGCTTCTGAGATATCCAAAGGATCTCTGGAGGTATTTTTAAAGGTAATAACCGCATTTTTTCCTATTATCTCAAGAGTAAGATATACCCTTGTTCCACTTTGTGCATATTTACAGATATTATTCATTAGATTATCAAACACACGCCACATTCTGCGGCCATCTGCCATAATCTGCACCTCTTGCTCTGGTTGCTTTATAACAAGTGTCAATTCTGCTCTTTGAAGTTTTTCCTCATATTCTCCACCTGCCTGAGTAAGGAAAATAGATGGGTCACAAGGGGAGAGAAGTACATCCAGGTTCCCCGTAGATGCTTTAGATGCCTCCACAAGATCTTCTATTAAACGTTTGAGTCGTTCTGACTGTCTGACAAGTACCGTACTATATTCAATTATTTTTTCATTTTCACAGGACTCATTTCCAATTAAGGTGGCATAGTTGATAATGGAAGTAAGGGGTGTTTTAATATCATGAGAAACATTGGTAATCAGTTCTGTTTTCATCCGTTCACTTTTTAAACGCTCCTCTACCGCAAGGGACATACCACTAGCAATATGATTGAGATCTTCTCCAGAATATTTAAAATCTCCCCATAACCCCTTTGTATCGAGATGATAACTCAGATTCCCATTAGCTAGCGCAGCCCCAGCCTTTTGTAGTTTTCTAAGCATAATAGCCACATAGAGAACAACAGGAATAAGAATTAATTTCTCTAGAATCCAAAAAACAAAAAAGTTATCTAATTCCCACCATGACAACTCTATTACAATGTATTCTAACAAGGAGATTCCTAAAACCACGACCAAGGTACGCCATATTAGTGGGATCTGTAGAATAAAGCATCCAAGCTTATGATTTATTTTTTTTATTGATTCCCGAGACTTCTTAACGATTCTCCATACTAATTTCATACCATAGTAAATAACAGTGTTCTTAAGAAGGGTCTTTTGTTTTGTTCGGGTTGCTGTACTCATACATAAACCGAGGAAGATCGTAAGCCCCACCAAACAACAGATACTGAGTATTATGACAAATAAGACCACGCTGTTAGGTCCTAAAGCACAACATAACCCCATTAACATAATCTCTGCAAAAATACAAGCTGCAACCAATAAATCAAATGGAATTCGGTTCAATGGACCTGAATATATCTTCTCGCTACCAGGCTTATGTCCCGCAATACACATTAGTGTAATAAAACTTACAATCGCTGTCAGTAGAGCAAGAATGCCTATGACATAGACCATATAGCGCAGACGGTATCCTATATTAAGACATTTGGCCACAAAAGAAAATTCGTCATTCTCCGGTAGCCCGTCTTTCAAACTGATATGTAATGTATAGTTAACAAATTTTCTGTCTGTCATCTCAGAATCATGATAAAAGTAGATATTGGTCACTTCATCTCCATCTTTTTCAATATCATATTGAACAGAATAGTCCCAGTCTTGCTTATTGGCGGTAACACCATCTTCTGTCGCCCTAAGTATTTTACCATTCTCATCCAACATCTCGTATATAATATTGGAATTGTCATTATTATATGATCCTTCATATAGCTCTTGCTGAATAATATCCTCACTTTTGCTAATCAGCATCCTATGAATCGTATCGTCATAGATTGCTTTTTCAGACCGCGTATAAAAATTTCCTTCAGCGAATATGATAGCTCCTACAACCGATCCCATCAGCATGCAAAGAGAGATGATGCAAATAATAAATAACATGGTTTTACCAGCAATAGTTCTAATAAATCTCTTCATAACCCACGCCCCTTCTCCATTTTGTAACCTTGTCCGAAAATAACCTTAATATATCTTGGTTCCGCAGGATTAATCTCTATTTTCTCCCTAATATGGCGAATATGTACCGCTACCGTGTTATCCGTTCCAAAAGGCTTCTCCTTCCAGACCTTTTCATATATCTCCTTTGGAGAAAATACACGACCTGGATTTGATATCATCAATTTTAAAATGTCATACTCCTTGGGAGTCAAATTAACAGAGGTTCCATCCGCAAAAACTTCTTTTGTCTTATCATTAAGTTCAATTCCACCAATGCAGAAATTCTCTGTTTTAGGATTTCCTCCTCCTAATTTTAAATATCTTCTCAACTGGGATCTGACTCGGGCTGTCACTTCAAGGGGATTAAATGGTTTTGTGATATAGTCATCCGCCCCCACATTCAGCCCTAAGATTTTATCCGTATCTTCACTTTTTGCTGTTAGCATAATAATTGGAACAGTACTATTTTCGCGAATCTTAGCCATCGCTGTAATACCATCCATCACTGGCATCATGATATCAAGAAGAATTAAGTCAATCTCTTCCTTCTGGACGATATGAACTGCTTCCTTACCTGTATATGCTTCAAACAAAACATAATCCGCATCGGAAAGATAGATACGTAGAGCACTAACAATATCCCTATCGTCATCACATATCAAAATATTGGGCATTTTGTTCCCTCCTTCTGGAGATATTATACTATGAATTACTTTTAAGATGAAACATGGAAACTGATTAAGATTTGATGAAGTTTAACAACAATAAGGCACTTTACGAAATTACAACGTAAAGTGCCTTTCATTCTATTCCCAAAGATATGTAGTCATTGACAGGGATCCTAGTTCACAGGATTTATTATAAACACTGATTTTATTGTCATCATCTGCTGCTCCAAGTGCATATAGAAGAGGATAAAAATGGTCCGGAGTCGGCACTGCAAGCTTTGCAAGTTCACCAAGCTCCTTGAAATTCAAAATATTATCATGATTCTTAGTTAGAATGTTTTCATAAATATATTCATCAAAGTCATATGCCCAATCAAAGCCCTCGCCCTCTTTGTTCCAATCAACCAGTCTTAGGTTATGAACAATATTCCCAGAGCATAATATCAGAACTCCCTGTTCCCTTAAGGTTTTTAACTCCCTACCAATTTTGTAATGTGCTTCCGGAAGGGCATTGGCATCAACACTGATTTGAAACACAGGAATATCTCTATCCGGATACATATGAACCAATACTGCCCAGGTTCCGTGGTCAATCCCCCAAGAATTATCATATTGAATCTCCCTTGAAATCAGTTCCCCAGAGACTTTAGCCATACCGGGTGAACCCGCCACGTTATAAGAAACTTCATATAATTCTTTAGGAAAACCATACATGTCATATATCGTTTTAGGGGTTTCCTGGTCCATAATTTTAGTTCCTCTCGTATACCAATGAGCGGAAACAGATAATATCACCTCAGGTTTTGGTATCCTTTCCGCGATACTTTTCCAAGTCCTTGTGTAAGTATTATCCTCAATGGCATTCATCGGTGACCCATGCCCTACAAACATAACCGGCATCTTTGACATAGTACCTCACATTCCTTTCCTCAATTTAATATTAAATCCCATAGTAATAGTATAGTATCTCTATAAGTATAATATATCAATAGGATTATCTGCTTAAAAGTAAAGAGTTAAGTAGATGTATGTTAAGCGCTGAAATAGTAATTCACTTAACATTACACAACGAATATGATTGACATACTGATGGTTAATTAATTCTTTACGTGTTTGAGACCTTTAGTTCCATCTAATTTTTACTTAATTTTTTCTATAAGTTGCATTATATTAATTTCCATTTTATTGAATTATTTGTAATTATATGCTATCCTTATATAGATAAGTAATTTACACCTATACTATTCTAGTAACTCAATTAACCACTCAATTAATAAGGAGGAATTCTATGAAAAAAAGTCTCACACAAAAGCTTCTAGCACTTATATTATCAGCAGTTGTATTTACAGCTTTTACTGGAGTTACAGTATTTGCTGAAACATCACCATCAACTGACGTCGATGGTGATTTATCAATTAATGAAGGAGCTAAGCCCTATATAGCATCTGCAAAAGATAATCAACTTGTACAAGAAAAGTTATCGAAGGTAAACTCATCAATTAGAGCAAACAGTGTATCAGGTAGTGATAATTGGTATTGTATATTACCGGTCACAGTATTTAAGCAAACAAACAATTACTATTGTGGTCCTGCCACTACCAAACAAGTACTGCATTATATAAATGGCACTTCTCTTTCTCAGAGTACATATGCTGGAGAACTAGGCACTACCCAAAATGGAACTACCATGACTAAAATTGATGATGTTTTAAATAAACACCAAACGAGAAATCGCTATACCTACTCTGAATTTAATTCTTATTCTGAATGGGAGCAAAGAGTTCAATATGGCATGATTTATTTAAGCCCACCTGTGATTGATATTAACTCCCAAAACAATAGTCACTGGAGATACACAACCTCAGGACATTATATGTGTATATCGGGATATACTACTGAATCAGACAAGACATATACTCGTGTTGCTGATCCCCACTATATTTATGCAGGTACATACAAATATGAAGCTTCTGTAGTGTATGCTGTTAATAAGGCTCATTGGCGTCATGCAATTATATTTTAATAATGATTAACTAATACAAGTCTACCTCTAAATGTGAATGTTTAGAGGTAGACTTAAGCTAAAAGGGAGAGATCTATGAAAAAAATTACAGCAGTATTTCTATTAATATCCTTTCTACTATGTAGCTGTAGCAAAACTACAGAGATTACGAAAGAACCTAACGTATCAACAAGGATCTCGAATGAGCCCCATAAAACTGCAGATATCACGGAAGAGCCACGCGTATCAACAAAGATTACGAACAAGCCAGACCAATCAAAAGAGAAGACTCTAAACTTAACGGAGACAAGTCGACCAGCACTATCCGAGCAGATTTATACCTTTTTAGACACCAACTCATTACAAAAAACCAATATACGTAACATTCAATTAATAGACTTTGATGCAGAAAACTATTATTTTCTAACTGCAGATAATAATTACAATTTTACCATTGCAAATAAGAACGATAAGTCTCTTAAACCATTATATACGCTTTCCTCTAAAAATGACATGTTCCTAGAGACGGTTTATAAGGGATCTCTTTTGGTTGTTTTTGGATATTGGGAAGATAGGGTATGTCATTTTAAATTTATATCAGTAAATACTAAGGGAAAAGAAAGTATCCTATACAAAGGGGATACATGTGGTCTTCCACAAGTTTCAATCGTTGGTAATCACGCTGTACTAAATTACGTCGGGGTAAGTAAGGGTGATGTTGAGGAAGAGAGTATACTAGCAACCATCAATTTAGAGGATAAAAGTTATAAAAAAATTGCCTCGTCACAATTTACACGTAATGATTTCATTTATACCGGAACGTTTATATATTTGGCTGGTGGTTGGGAGGATGGAATCTGCTACGAAAAAATTCAAATGAATCATGAATCTATAGATAATGATGATGCAGGCAAATGTTCCATCTATTATTATTCCTTTAAAGAAGGAAATCACGAAAAGTTAATAGACTATCCTCATAAAATTCTTTATATACGAGGTGATCGGGACTGCTTCTTGACCTCTGACCATCTTATAGTATCTACGGAGAATTCCGGGAAAATTACATTAAGAGAAAATAATACTTATAAAACATATAATATCCCAGGAGTGATACCAGCTTTTGATATTATGGGGAGTTATAAACTGTCAGACAATGATATTCTAGCATATAACATGGATAACTATTGGATATGTAATATAAAAAACAAAACGTATTACAAGGAAAAATATAAATATTTAAACGACGATCCGGAAAATTTGTATAAGCTGACTCTTAAGGCCTATGATAGACAGTTTACCTATTTAGAGCCTAATGATGATAAGGTAATTGTCCATACCTTTACACTGAACGATGTAACAAAATAGTGGGCTTGCACTAGCTAAGTGTTTTTATTTTATATGTCTAGCAGATATAAAAATAGAACGTTTACGTCAGCTTTTATTGATGTAAACGTTCTATTTTACTTAACTTAATGACATTGACCTAGATAATACTTTTCTATTTAATTTTCACATAAGATATATTACTCCAGCCAGAATAATATTTTACTTTACCCACGGTCTTATAAGTTCTAACACGAGCATAATACGTTGTCTTCTTTTTCAGCTTACTAACGGTAAAGCTTGTAGTACCAGACTTGTTAATTACTTTTGTTACGGCTTTGCTAAAGTTCTTTTTAGTCGCATACTGAATCTCATAGCCAGATACTGTTGCATTCTTATTCCATTTGAGAAGGAACTTATTCTTTCCCTGTTTCTTTAGAGATGTCACTTTCGTTCCTGCTGGATTTACTGTAATACTAATGGATTTTGTTGCAGCATTGTAACTACTGTTTGCTGCAGACTTAATCGTAATGATTACCTTTCCTACAAAGTTCTTTGCTACTGTCACTTTACCGGATTTTACACTTACTGCTTTATTATTCGAGGAATAGCTTAACGATGCCTTTCCTATGTTAGAAACCTTTAATGTAAAGCTTTGTGCTTTAGAGGAAGCAGTCTTTACTACATTTGCTGCAGTGATACTATTGTTAATTTTGTTAACGGTTAAAGAATAGTTGGCTTTGGCAGCATTATAATATGTATTTCCTGCGAAAGTTGCAGTAATTGTCGCCTTTCCACCTCCAACAATAGTAACCTTTCCTTTACTGTCTATCACTGCTACCCTTGTATTGGAAGAAGAGTATTTAACAGTTGGCATGGAACCAGTTTTTAAAGCAATGGTAAATGGCTTATCTCCGTATTTCTTTGTAATGGAATTCGTAGTAAAGGCTAACGTCATTTGGGCTTTATTGATTGTATAGGTCACAGGTATCTGACCAACATATTCGCCTATTCCAGTTATAGTAATGGTATACTTTCCTGGGTCCTTAAGGTTACCACTAGAGGAAATTAAGTAATCTGTACCTTTGATTAACGGTGTGGCATCTTCCTTTTTAACCTTTACAACTACGGCTGGCACTTGTACTTTGCCATTATAGATGACACTATTTATTAATGTCACATGACATGTTGTAAAGTCCTTGCCTATTTTATAATCCTTTGTAATAGTCCCTTTATAATTACCTTCTCCGGTTATTGTTACCTTATATTCTCCAAGTGCAGTATAATCTTTCTGATATAGAATGGTATAGTCGGTTCCAGGCCTTAATGTTTGCCCATTATGTTTCACAGTCACCCCTGGTTTTTGCATATTTCCGTTGAAAACAACCTGGTCCTTCGTTAACTGTACCATGGTATCTGTCAGAGAAAGTCTATTAATCAAACAAGATTTAGCAATACTACCATAATAATTCCCAATTCCACTAATCTCCAGAATAAAGCTACCGGAATCGATATTATTTCCCTTTTTAGATATCACATAATCCGTGTCTTCTTCAAGTGTCTTATCTCCATCTTTGATGACTATAGTAGGATTTTTGGCCTTTCCATCATACGTAAACTTTTGAGCAGACAAAGTAATATTACAAAGACTAAGTGCCTTCGGTGCAATACCTGGGTCAACACAGATTGTGTAAGGACTCCAGTCATCCCACCATTCATCTCTGTTTATTGAGGAAGCACTGATATAGTAAGTCTTTCCTTCTTCCAGGGAAACTGGCACAGACAAATACCCTCTATAAGTAGATGACGAATATGTGTATGAATCTATTAAGTTCCAGTCTGAATCATACAGTTCCAACAATGGCGTTTTCATATCCTCTGATGCAGATATCTTATATGTACTTGTTGTATCCGGTACTATCTTAAAATAATTGCCCGGCTTCTCAACTGTTCCTCGTTGACCTACTGCAAGATCTGGAATATCACTTGGAACGATCTGGACGGTAACTTGCTTTTTGTACGTTCTACTAGAACCACTTTCATCCTGATAACACGCCACTATAACAGCCTTAGTTCTGCCTAGTTTTCTACCAGTAATTGACATGCCTTGTGCAGCGAAATACTCATTCGTCAAGTCGGATATGTAGGAATCTGGTTGATTACTATCTTCCCACTTAAATTCTACATTTTCGATCTTTTTCCCAGCTGTGTTATTTTTATCATATAGATATAGTTCAGGAGCCAAAGTCTTTTCTTTCCCTAATCTAATGTTGTTGAGATCGCCTGTTATACCCTGGATTGCATAATAACCTGACTGTACTGTGAAATCTTTATATTCAGAATCATATGTTTTTCCATTGTACGTTGCAGTTGCCTGTATTGTTACGGTGGAATCGGCTTCTGCATTAGCATTGAAGATTAATCTGTCACCTTCTATGGAAGCACACTTATTAGTATCAGATACTATCTGATACGTTACCTCTGATGGGGTTACGTATTTTTCATTATAACTTCCATTTTCATCATAGCCGTATTCCAAAAGCTTGATACTCAGTGGAATACTTGTCCCTGGTAAAGCTGATACGTTCTGCATATCCCAATTGCAAGAATATGTGTTACTCTCTACTGTTACAGCGATGGTATCTACACCTTTTACTGGGATACCTTCCTCATTGATATAAGTGTAACTTACTATAATATTTGCCTCGCCTATTTGGTTTCCTTTGACCGTGATTCTGAAGTTATTGTAATAATCCCCTGGGATTCTTTGGTTGTTAACTACCTCAACAATGTCAGTATTTTCACTTTCAACCCCAGTAATAGTAGTATCAAAGTAGTTGTTATTAATCTTATAATCATGTCCACTTATTATGCCTGTTTCATTCACTTTGATTGGCCAATAAAAAGGCTGTAACATTTCTTTTATGCTTTCGTTAATTGTATATCCTTCTGTTATAGTGCAAAGTAACTTTTCGCCTCTTTTGATAGTTGCAGTTACCTTTACATCTCCAGTGTCAATACAGGATAAGGTTGCTGTCCTATCTGCATTTGCCTGAATAGATGCTCGTGTAGATTGCTCTGAATTATAGTCACTCACAGACCAAGTAACTGTGCAGTCCTCTTCAAAAGCAGGGGCTTCACCTAGAGATAACTTCACTGTATCATTTTTATAAAGGGCTCCTGAAGAAATAATATCTGGGTTACAGACATAAAAGGTCTTTCCTGTGTTCCATGTCTTATCGTTATATTTACACGTGAACGCTATGTATTCGCCACTTGCGTATCGAAGAGCAGTAATCATATTATTCTCGTAAGTCAACGGACTACCAGCGATTAAGTTAGAGGTGATAATAGCATCTTCAACTGGTTGCTCGCTTACTGTACCATCTTTATATATATAGTGGATCAACATAGGCCCTGGTACAGTCTGTGAAGGATACAAAGAGTCCAGACCGCTATACTCGAATCTATAACTTTCCTCACTAATAGTAAAGTACTGATTAATAGAGGTTACAATATCCCCATCTTTCTTTACATTAATTTTTATTGTTCCAGATCCTATAGCAAGAGCCTGAATACTTATTCTGTTGCCGTTAATACTAGTTTTTATTAAAGCTTTATTGGTCTCAGAAGGTTCTACTTCTATTGTATAGCCCGTCAGCTTACTATCATATTCTATCTGACTATTATTATAAGTATCGTAATACCATTTGCTCAAATTAATGCCATATACTGCTGTCTGTGTTGGTACTAACTGATTTGCATTAGGCGGGCTTACTAGCTCTGAAGAACAATCATAATCTGCTGAAGAACAGGTAATGTTAAATTCTCTGTCATAGCTAAGTATTCTTTCTCCATCCTTTATGGTATAGGAGACGGTAATCGTTGCTGTTCCCTTTCCTACCCCCAGTATTGTAAAGTTATATCCTCCCTTTAAACCATTGGGAACGTAAGCCACTTTAGAACTATCACTACTTACCACTTTAGTAATGGACGGATAAGCTGTCTTTCCTCTTACAGTAAAATTTCCAAGTTTTATGGTGGATAATTGGTTAACTAGTATCTTGCGTTCGGTTTCACCACTGATAGCGATAAGAGATTCTACACGAAAACTTAAATTTGGTGAACTATATACTGGTATCTCTTTTCCATTCTCATAGACTTTTATACACCCAGACTCTTCTCCTATCTTTTTTGCGGAGATTGATAACTGTTGATTTTCTATATTGATGTCCAAGGCTTCTGTATCAGAAATAGCCTCCCAGACAAAATAAACATCCTTTGTCAAATCCTCCGTCTTAACTTGACCCTCTTCCAAATACTTTCTTTCGTATTTTAATGTCCGAGTACTTGAATCACCTGGGTACCATGTTGTTGGTAATTCTTCATATACTAGATTATATTCCTCATAGTCAGTAGCTTCTTCCACTTTGGTAACTGCAAAGCCATATGCATTATAAGATTGATCTGAGCATAATCTAATCTTTATAGTATTGCCAAATACGGTAATAGATTTACCTTGTAATTGTGGTCCCGTATAAGCACCTACTAGTTCATTCATAGAATTATACAGATAGATGTAATCACAGTTAACCTCTGTATAAGTCTCATTATCAAAGGTTACAGTTATGGCAGACGCATTTGCTTTCTCATACACCCACATACGATCTTCGTAATCTGCATAATTGTGGTCTGAGTGTAAGTCGCTTACATCATAAACTTTAGTAATTCTCGATTGGTCATATCCCACAAGACTAGTATTAAAGGCCACCTTACTTTGTGATACTGTACCTATTCCTGTAACGCTATCCTTGCCAGGAGCCATCTTAGTCTTGTCAGTAACAGGAGTTGCCTTAACTTTACTTGAACTATACATGATTGTCTCAGGTGTAGACTTCACATATATTTCTTCTTTGTCATGTGCTGATGGGGACAAACTAGTCTCTGCCATGACTCCAACCATCTGTTCCATACCCACGTCACTTTTTTGTTGTTTGCCTGACTGTTTATTACTAGCTACTGCCATTGATAATAACAATACAGCAAGACATGCTGTTGGTATAATTCTTGCCAATAACCTACGTTTCTTCATATAAACCTCCGTCTTACATATTATGTAGTTAATAGTATCTATCAGACTTCTTTATTTTATATTATCCATATTTAGTCTTATTTTGTCAATTATGTTATTATGTACTATCAAAAAGAGCGTTGTTCTTTGACTAGTATCAGTCACAAAACAACGCTCCTTTCTTTATTTAAGTTTATATCTAACTACTTTGTTTCCTCTTCTTCTATCTCAACAGTTACCTGATTCAGATGCCAGATATCCTTTACATATTCCCCAATGGTTCTGTCAGAGGAGAATTTACCACAGCTGGCAGTATTCATAATAGCCATCTTAGCCCATCTTGTGCGGTTTCTATACGCTTTCTCAATTTCCTTCTGAGCTGCTTCATAGCTTCTGAAGTCCTTCAGGATAAAGTACTGATCCGCTTTCTCTCCACCATTGGTCTCTAAGAGAGAGTTATAAAGCTCTCTAAATAGCTCTGTATTCTCAGGGGAGTAGAAACCATCAATCATCTGGCTCATAACCAATCTGATATCAGCATCATTATCATAGATTTCTCTTGGATGATATCCGCCCTGTTGCTCATATTGAATGACTTCGTCGGAGCTTAGACCAAAGATGACAGCATTTTCACTGCCCACTTCTTCTACAATCTCAACATTGGCGCCATCCATGGTTCCGATGGTAACAGCACCATTTAACATGAACTTCATGTTACTGGTTCCGGAAGCTTCCTTGCTGGCAGTAGAGATTTGCTCTGACACATCTGCTGCTGCAAAGATAAGCTCTGCATTGGATACTCGATAGTTCTCAATAAAGACAACTTTTATCTTATTTTTAATAGTCTTATCGTTATTGATTACATCTCCTACATTGTTAATCAGCTTAATGATTGCCTTGGCACGTCGATATCCGGCAGAGGCCTTCGCACCAAAGATAAAGGTTCTAGGGTAGAAGTCCATATCTGGATTCTTCTTTAGTTCATTGTAAAGATGCATAACATGCATGATATTAAGTAACTGTCTCTTATATTCATGAAGTCGTTTCACCTGAACATCAAAGATAGAGTTAGGGTCAACTTCTATATTATTATGTTTTTTGATATATTCTGCTAGACGAACCTTATTTTCAAACTTAATCTTCATGAATTCCTTCTGGCTCTTCTGATCTCCCGCAAATGCAGCAAGTTCTTTCATGTGATCCAGATTAGTAATCCAATCATCACCTATTTTACCGGTTACCCAGGCTGCTAGACGTGGATTACCGTGTAAGAGGAATCTACGTTGGGTAATACCATTGGTCTTATTGTTGAATTTGTCCGGTGTCATCTGATAAAAATCAGCTAAAAGCTGGTTCTTCAGTATTTCTGTATGAAGCCTTGCTACACCATTCACAGAAAAGCTGCCTACAATAGCAAGACGCGCCATGTGAATCTGTCCATTATAAATAACCGCCATTCTCTCGGTCTTTTGGTAATCGCCATAGTAGCGATTCTGCACATCAATCAGGAATCTGCGATTGATTTCCTCCACAATCTGATAAACACGAGGAAGCAGACGGGCAAATAAATCCACTGGCCATTTTTCCAAAGCTTCTGTCATGATAGTATGGTTAGTATATGCACAACATCTGGTAGTAATAGACCAAGCCACATCCCAGGACAACTGATAATCATCCATGAGAATACGCATTAATTCAGGTACAGTAACAGATGGGTGGGTATCGTTCATCTGGAAGCATACCTTCTCTGGAAGCAAATGAATATCATGATTCTGCTGCATAAACTTGGAAATTGCTCGTTGAATACTAGCAGATACAAAGAAGTACTGCTGTTTTAAACGTAACTCTTTTCCAGCATAATGATTGTCATTTGGATACAGTACTTCACAAATAGTACGGGCTAGATTTTCCTGCTCTACTGCCTTCTGATAGTCACCCTTATCAAAGGAATCCAGGTTAAAGGAGGCAATAGGCTCTGCATCCCAGATACGCAAGGTATTTACTACGTTGTTACCATATCCCAGAATTGGAATGTCGTATGGAATAGCCCGTACAGACTGATAATTCTCCTGCACAAAGCATTCTCTGCCCTGTTCATCTTTGATATAGCGAACATAACCACCAAATTTAACAGTTACAGCATACTCTGAACGCTTCATTTCAAATGGATAGCCATATTTTAACCATTCATCTGGAACCTCAATCTGGTATCCATTTTCAATCTTCTGCTCAAACATTCCATATTTATAGCGGATTCCACACCCATAGGCTGGGTATCCAAGAGTAGATAAAGAATCTAAAAAGCAAGCCGCAAGCCTACCAAGGCCTCCATTACCAAGAGCAGGGTCTGGCTCCTGGTCCTCTATATTAACCAGGTCAATGCCAAGTTCATTTAACGCCTCTTTTATCTCCTCTGTAGCACATAGGTTTATAATGTTATTGCCAAGGGAACGTCCAATCAAGAATTCCATGGACATATAATATACCACTTTGGCTTTTTGTTCCTCGTACTGCTTGTGTGTAGCCATCCAACGATCTATCACCATATCCTTTACTGCATAGGAAACAGCCTGGTATATTTGTTGATCAGATGCTTCTGCTATAGATTTTCTATATAAAATCTTGAGATTTTCAATCACACTTTTCTTAAACTCTTCTTTATTGATTCTTGCCATGTTAGTCCTCCCTATCCATTTACTATTTTACCATTATATATTATCTGGCAAATCAATGAAATAGCGAATCTCTCTAAACTTTTTATCAAAAGATGGGTGAACTTATTTAACTCTAACAATTATAGTATTATAATATTCATAAGACTTATACAAAAATACTACAAACGAGCCGATATTTATATATGACATAAAAAAATACAAGGGGAGATAATATGACAAAAAAACACAAAATACAAATATTGACTTCTATTATAATTCTATTGGTAGCCCTCTGCCTACTAACAAGCAAAGAGGTTTTTGCTCAGGCATGGCAGGTAATCGATGTAAATACTCCAGATAATAATTGGACAGAAGACGGTTTGGAAGGCACCTTTAAGAAAACAATTACTCTCTATGTTGGAGATACCTTCACTAATCTCTATGACTCTACCCTGGAAGGTGCACAGATGACCCCTCCTCAAATCTTACTTGACTATAGCAATATTATTACCGACAAAGGAAATGGTACCTATGAGGTAACTGCTGCAGGAAGTGGCAGTAAGACCTATCTTTCTGATGGAAGCAACGGTTGGACCAAGAAGACCATTTACATAAATACAAAGGAAAAGGAAGTACAGGGGCTTACCATCTCTTCCAATACAGTTTCCATGAACACAAAGGAAACAAAAAAACTACAATTTACCATAAAAGCTCTTAAAGGCTATGACAGCATACATATTACAAATAATAATAGCAAGGTTGTTTCTGCTTCTGAACTTACAAATAACCGATTACGTACTGATACCGGAGAAACCACTTATACCTATAAACTGACTCCTCTGAAAGCCGGCACGGCTATCATCACTGTCTCCAGCCGTTTCGACCCGACTATTAGAAAGACCCTTACCGTTACTGTCAAAGCTGCCGAAACCAAAAAACCGGTATACTATGTGTCTAGCACCAATGGGAAATACACCTATTCTGCCATGACCAGTGATCTTCTTAGCATCACCAAGTTCCACCAAGCAGACAAGCCGGTGAAGCTTTTGAAAATAGGAACTTCCTTAGATAAACGCTCCATTTACTGTCTCCAAATTGGAAACCCTAAAGCGAAAAAGAAAATCATTTATACGGCGGGTATTCACGGAAGAGAATACATGAATCCTTACTTTGTTATGGATAATATAGAGGAGATGCTTAATCACTACGACACTGCCTACTCCAAAAAAGGATACACCTATCGGCAGCTCTATAATCAGGTTTGTCTTTACGTCATCCCCATGTTAAACCCTGATGGCATTTCCATTGCCCAACAAGGCGCCAATGCCATACAGAACAAAACTCTTCGGGCTAACGTAAAAAAGATTCAAAAACGCCTTGGCATTTCTTATTCCAGATGGAAAGGCAACGCAAAAAATGTAGACTTAAATCGTAATTTTCCTAGTGGCTGGGAAAAGCTATCCTCCTATCGCAAGGAAGGTAGTAGTGGCTCTAAGGCTGGTTCAGAGCCTGAGACGAAGTGTATGATGAATTACATAAATACCATAAAGCCAACTGCTGTTATCTCCTACCACTCCATGGGTGAACTATTTTACTGGGGATATGCCATAAGCAAGTCTTCTACCTGTTATAAGCAGGCCCTTGGCATGAAGAAGATTGTCTCCCGTCTTACCGGCTATTACGCTGTACCTGCCCATCGAAGCACTAAAGATGCCTGTGGCTGTCTGGAAGATTGGCTGGCTTATAAAAAGAAGATTCCAAGTGTCTGTGTTGAAACAGGCAACGTAGCCTGTCCTCTACCAGCGAGTCAGTATAACCGGTTATATAGTAAGAATAAGATGGTGGTAGAAGAGATCTGTAAATACTTTAGATAATAAAGCTAGAGCCTTGCTCCTAGGAGCAAGGCTCTGAATCTTTTTTGTAGTCGAGACGCGATTATATGATTGCTTTGATCCGTCTTTATATACTTATAAAAATACAAATCACCACTCGTTATTCTGTATAGAACTATGACAGCGTTCGACAACTACCTATGTATATTAGTCGCAGCTGAGCATACATAATAGACTCATCCTAGCGATCCCCAAATATCTATCATGTTATAAATAGCTAATATTGTAACTATACCCCAAAATATCAAATAAAAGATACTGACTGATTTATGTTTCAAATATTTAACTAAAAAAATTACAAATAAACTTATTAAACCTATTACAGTTAATATCATTACTATTTTAAATATAGTATCAAACATATTGACCTCCCTACATATATTAATTATCTCTTTAGAGACATGTACTGATTTTACTTTCATTTATTTTGTAGCTGACATTCATTATAAGCTTCTTCGTAGTAATACCAACAACCATTCTTGGTAAATGTCTTAAACTTCCCTGGTCTCATATACTTTTTTATTTCATCAATGGTGATGGAATGATTCTACAGGTTTGAATGATAGTCTATTTTCTGGAATATCTTTTAACACCTTTTCTTAAGTAATTTTACCCGTTTCGTAATTAAGTACCTGTATATTTTGTTTGATTTACAAATACTCAATCACATCATCTTCAATTTCTCTTACCATTTATTGTATATTATAAGTAAGTAATGTCAAGTTCAATAACGATACATTTTATTCCAAATTACATTTTTTTAAAGCTATTCCCTCCCCTTTTCCAGACATCGAAAAAGCCCTCCACCTAGCAGGAAAGCGGTCCAAATAAACCACTTCCTTACTCTGCAAAGAGCTTTCTTATATTAATCTATTTTCTCTTAATCTACTTTCTTTACCCCAAGAGTAACCTTCTCACCGTTAATATTCCATTCTTTAGAATATCCCTCTATGGAGCCGTATACTACTTCTGTGCAAAGAACCTTACTCATAATGGATTCAGAATTCTTCTGAACAACCGCAGCTAACTTGTCATTTCCATTTACATAAAGGGCAATACGGTTCATGACTTCAAAGCCTGCTTCCTTACGCATGGTCTGAATCTTGCTGATTACTTCAAGTACAAAGCCTTCCTCGATTAATTCCTCTGTTAGGTTGGTGTCTAGTACTACGGTGATACCATGGTCAGCGTCAGATACATAACCTTCCTTCTGAGTCATTTCGATTAATAAATCGTCTTTTTCTAAGATTTCTTCCTGACCCTCTAAGGTAATGGTTAATTTACCGGTGGCATTAATCTCATCCATCGCCTGGTTTCCTTCTAAGTTAGTAAGTACTTCCTTTAAGGCATTTAACTGCTTACCAAATCTTTTACCTAAGGTACGAAGCTGTGGCTTAAAGTTGTAGGAAGTAAAGTCTCTTACGTCATTGGTGAATAGAACATCTTTCACGTTTAACTCGTCTGCAATGATGTCCTTGTAGAAATCGGATAATTCACCGGCTTCTGCTCTTACATACATTCTGCCGATTGGCTGACGATTCTTGATGTTAGCAGCATTACGGCAGGCACGGCCTAACACAACAATATCCAGTACCTCTTCCATATCAGCCTCCAACTTGGTATCAATCCATTCTTCTTTAACCTCAGGGAAGTCGCAAAGGTGGATACTTTCTGGAGCATTTTTATCGATACTTCTTACCAGATTCTGGTAGATGTCCTCTGTCATAAATGGAATCATAGGCGCTGCTGCCTTACAAATCGTTACCAAAGCTGTATAAAGTGTCATGTAAGCATTGATCTTATCCTGCTCCATTCCTTTTGCCCAGAAACGTTCACGACCGCGTCTTACATACCAGTTACTCATCTCATCCACAAAGTCCTGCAATGCTCTAGCTGTTTCAGGAATCTTGTAGTTTGCCAGATTGTCATCTACGGCTTTCACAACAGTATTGAGTCTGGAGAGTAACCATTTGTCCATTACTGGTAATTTATCATATTCTAATTTATATTTTGTCGCATCAAATTCATCGATGTTGGCATACAGTACAAAGAATGCATAGGTATTCCACAGGGTACCCATAAACTTACGTTGTCCTTCGGTCACTGCATCCTTATGAAAACGGTTAGGTAGCCAAGGAGCGGAGTTGATATAGAAATACCAACGAATGGCATCAGCGCCATGTTCCTTTAAGGCATCAAATGGATCTACTGCATTTCCCTTGGATTTGGACATTTTCTGACCATTTTCATCTTGTACATGACCTAATACGATAACATTTTTATAAGGTGCTTTATTAAAGATTAAAGTAGAGATGGCAAGTAAGGAATAGAACCAACCTCTTGTCTGATCTACTGCTTCGGAAATAAAGTCTGCAGGGAACTGCGCTTCAAACAATTCCTTATTTTCAAATGGATAATGATGCTGAGCAAATGGCATAGCACCAGAGTCAAACCAGCAGTCAATTACTTCTGGCACACGTTTCATCTGCTTACCACAGCATGGGCACTTGATGGTCACGGCATCGATAAATGGGCGGTGAAGCTCGATGTCCTCTGGACAGTTGTCGCTCATTGCCTTTAATTCTTCGATACTACCGATGGAGTGCTGATGACCACATTGGCATTCCCAGATATTAAGAGGCGTTCCCCAGTAACGGTTACGGCTGACACCCCAATCCTGTACATTCTCTAACCAGTCACCGAAACGACCTTTTCCGATGCTTTCAGGAATCCAATTAATGGTGTTGTTGTTACGAATTAAGTCATCCTTTACCTCTGTCATCTTGATGAACCAGGATTCTCTAGCATAGTAGATCAACGGAGTATCACATCTCCAGCAGAATGGATAGCTATGCTCGAATTTTAGTACCTTAAATAAGAGCTTTTTCTCACCTAAGAGCTTTAATATGCCTTCATCTGCTTTCTTACAGAAGAGACCAGCAAAATCAGTGACTTCTGGCTTCATTTCGCCTTTTTCATCTACTAACTGAACAAATGGCAGGTCATAACGACGACCCACTTTAGCATCATCTTCACCAAAGGCTGGAGCTATGTGTACCACACCGGTACCATCGCTTAAGGTTACGTAAGTATCGCAGGTAACATAAAAGGCTTTCTTTCCATACGCAGTGCTGCGATCACCAGGATTTCCTATGGTTCCATCTGCTTTATTAAAAGCATAATCAAACAGTGGAACATATTCCTTATGCTCTAAATCCTTACCAACATATTTCTCAACTACTTCGTATTTTCCATCAATAACAGACAGAAGAGCCTCAGCCAGAATGTAATATTCATTGCCTACTGCAGTCTCTTCTTCCCCCTCTTTTACCACATCATTCTTATCATTTACAGAAACCTTTACCTTAACGTAAGTTTCGTTAGGATTCACGCAAAGTGCCACGTTAGAAGGAAGAGTCCAAGGAGTCGTGGTCCATGCTAAGATGTACTCATCTTCTGTGCCTTTTACTTTAAATTTGGCGATAACAGACTTTTCTTTTACATCCTTATAGCCCTGGGCTACCTCATGAGAGGAAAGAGGAGTTCCACAACGTGGACAATAAGGTACGATTTTATATCCCTTATATAGGAGTTTCTTCTCCCATATCTGCTTTAATGCCCACCATTCAGACTCAATAAAGTCATTATGATAGGTAACATAAGGATTCTCCATTTCAGCCCAGAAACCAACGGTGCCGGAGAAATCCTCCCACATACCTTTGTATTTCCATACACTTTCCTTACATTTGTCGATAAATGGCTCTAACCCGTACTCTTCAATCTGTTCCTTGCCATCTAAGCCAAGAAGCTTCTCTACTTCCAGTTCTACAGGAAGACCGTGGGTATCCCATCCGGCTTTACGAGGAACCATGTAACCCTTCATGGTACGGTAACGTGGAATCATATCCTTAATAACACGGGTCAATACGTGACCAATGTGTGGCTTTCCATTTGCAGTTGGTGGTCCATCATAGAAGGTATAGGTCTGACCCTGCTTTCTGGAATCCATACTTTTTTCAAATATGTTATTGTCTGCCCAAAACCTTTCTACTTTTTTCTCTCGATCCACAAAATTCAGGTTTGTGGAAACTTTCTCATACATGTTACTACCTCCTTATATTTACAGTATAACCATGAATATCTAAGTATTTTCTTTTAACGTAAGATTAAGATAACTTTTTATTTATAGTGTCGCACAAAAAAAGCTCATCCCTAAACAGGGATGAGCTAATGTCATCTTAACCACCTATTTACATACGAGTCTTCAACTTTATACGTTTTCCAGATAACGGTGGAATTCCGGCTTAGCTTACTAAGATAATTACTTACCCGTTCTGTCTGCAACTGGCAACCTACTGCCCAAGAGTGATATTCCAAATCCTTTACTCACGTCAGGTTTCCACTATCCCTGATTCACTGGGGCTTTCACATAGATTTGTACTGTCTCTTTCATGGTTTTTAACTATATTGACATTATAATAGTATATTATTTTTCAAATGTCAACGCACTTCCACGCTTTTTCCCTTTATCAATGTTGCTTCTTGACACTTTAAGTAAATTATTTTTATAAAAATTTCATTTTCCCCCTTTACAACTTTATCCAATGGTGTTATATTAAGTGTACTATGATGCATAGTACACTAAGAACAGGAGGTTAGAGATGTTTCAAATTGATGCTATGTCGCGAACACCAGTATATGAACAAATTATTGAACAGATGGAGAAGTTTGTGCTTAAAGGAATCCTAGTGACAGATTCGCAGCTGCCTTCTGTACGAAGTCTCTCCTCTACTTTATCCATTAATCCCAATACGATACAGAAAGCCTATACCGAGTTGGATAGAAAGGGGATTATCTACTCTGTCCCTGGAAGAGGATGTTTTGTTACAGCAGAGGCTAAAGAGATATTAAGTCAATACAAAAGAGACCAGTTGACAGACTTACAAGACCTTGTTAAGGAACTTGCATTAGCTGGCGTAACCAAAGAGCAAATTTTAAATTGTGTGGAGGAAGTATATCATAAGGAGGTTAAATGAACATGATTCAAACTGAAAAGCTTACTAAAAATTTTGAGGGATTTACAGCTCTTCGAGACATTACCTGCTCCATTCCAAAAGGATGTATCTATGGAATGGTAGGTTCCAACGGAGCCGGCAAATCCACATTCTTACGACTGATTACCGGTGTCTATAAAGCGGATGAAGGAACCGTACTAATCGATGACCAATCTGTCTATGAGAATCCACTTACCAAGGAACGAATTGCCTATGTTCCAGACGAACTCTATTTCTTACAGGGTGCTAGTATGAAGCGGATGGCAGAATTGTATAAGAACATCTACGATAATTTTGATTCCGAACGATTTGACTATCTGACGAAGGCATTTCAATTAAACCCTACGGTATCTCTTGGAACCTTTTCCAAAGGTATGAAGCGGCAGGCTGCCATAATTCTTGCACTATCTTGTAGACCGGAGTATATGTTCTTTGATGAAACCTTTGACGGATTAGATCCAGTTATGCGTAATCTGGTAAAGAGTTTAATCTGTCAGGATGTTTTAGAGAATAAAGCAACTGCTATTATTACTTCCCATTCCCTTCGTGAGTTGGAGGATCTCTGTGATCAGCTGGCGTTGCTTCATAAGGGTGGGTTAGTATTACAAAGTGATATCGCCAATCTTAAGACCTCCCAATTTAAGATTCAGATTGCTTTTGAAGAAGATTATACCAGAGAGCTATTTGGGGATTTAGACATTCGCTATTACAGAAAATCCGGCTCTGTTACCAACATGATTATTAAAGGGGATCACGAGGAGACCATGAAGAGACTTAAGAATTTAAATCCTCTGTTGGTGGAAATGCTTCCTCTTACTCTGGAAGAGGTATTTACCTATGAGATGGAAGCCTTAGGATATAAATTTGATGATGTATTGGAGGAGTACAAATAATGAAAAAACAATTCTTTCATAAAAATTTATATAAAGATCAGTTAAAGCAACTTCGGCTCCTTGGATTTATCAGCCTGGGTCTATTAAGCTTAATTGCAGTTTTAATACCGATTGGAATGGCGATATCGGCTAGTAGACGAGCTTTAGAAATGGGCAACATTATTAGAAAGATTTCACCTAATGTTATAGGTTTTCATTTTTACCTTTTCTTTATATTCACTTTACTGGTACCATTACTCACCCTATTCTGCTTTCATTACTTAACACAACGGAATTCCAGTGATTTCTATCACTCCCTGCCACATACTAGAACCTGTTTGTTTAACTGTAATATTGCAGCTGTCTTCACTTGGACCACTTTGTTAGTATGGGTACCTACTATTCTGTCCATCATTATGTACACGATATTTAAGCAATATTTTATACTAGATATTCCTTCATTACTACGTTTTGCCCTATTAATATACCTGGCAAGCCTCCTTGTTATGGCTTCCATTAGTATAGCTTGTAGCATTACAGGGACAGTATTTACCAACGTTGTGGTAGCAGGGATGATTATTTTCCTTCCAAGAATTTTTATTCTGGTAGTTTCTTATCTTATTACAGGAGCATCTGAGGTACTAGTTTCCAATCATCTATTTCCACTGCTAGACTATCAGAACAATGCAGTCTTTGGCTTACTATCCTACATTACTGGCTCTACTGCTTTCTTGGGATGGGGAACCATGTTATACACCATTGTTTTAACTGTACTCTACTTAGTTCTTGGCTTATTAGTTTACAAACGTAGGAGAAGTGAGGCTGCAAGTCAGGCTGCTGTTTCCAAAAAGGTACAGATTATCATTCGTCTACTATTAGGTACTACAGTTTCTCTTTTCCCTATATCAATTATTTTTGATATCATAACTGGAAATCAGACTATGGACTCCTCAGAGCTTCCTTTTCTGATTTATGCTGTTGGAGTCCTGTATCTGATTGCCTGCGTGGTAATGTTATTATACGAACTACTTACTACCAAAAAGTTCCGTAATGTAATCAAAGCCTTACCTTCTATTGGATATCTGGCAATTATCAACGTAATCATCATACTGGCTAGTTTTGGTATATTCAAACTCGCTATGAGTTATAGTCCGGATGCAAAAGACATAGACTACATTGTTATGGAACAATCTTTTGAAAATCTGGATACTCTATACTATGACACCTTGGCCAATTCCATTCAAATAAAGGATCCGAAGACTCTTGAGTTGGTTGCAAAGTGCTTAAAAGATTCTTTAGAACGAAACAAACACGAGTTTTGGACTGGAGATGCGAATATAGCAGTAATCGGCATTCACTCAGGACTCACAACACATTATCGCAAGATAATATTTTCAATGGAGGACTACCAGGCTCTTTTAAAAAGCTATGAAAATTCCCAAGAATATAAAGATGCCTACCAGGTTCTTCCAGAATTAAGTGGCACTAAATTGTCTCTAAACAGATTGAACTTATCCAATAATGAGTATTTGGAGCTTTATAATGTTGCCCGAGAAGAGATTAAATCACTTAGCTTTAAAGATTGGTATATGACGATTACTGGCGATATTTACAGTGGTTTGGATAATCTAACCTTCTATGCCACAGTGAATAATAGAAGTCTAAGTGGCTCCATTCCTATTAACGGAATGTTACCAAAAACCTGCAAGAAATATCTAGAGCTTGCTGATAATCATATGAAAAAGGATCAGAGTACGATAATCACAGAGATGAAGAGTATGCTAGCAAATGAGAAAGAGGATGACAATAATCTTTATATTTATTTTGAAATTATAGATGTTGCTGAAAACAATAGATGGGATTTTGATTATAGTTTTAATGATTTAAAAGAGGGTCACTCTGAATCTACTACCTTAGCTACCAATCGCTCTTTGTTAGAGAACTTAATTTCCAATACAAAAGATTTCACAACCTTTGACCCTACAAAAGACTATGCAGTGCGAGCAAATTATCAGCGCTACGATGATGTGACAGATATAAATACTCAAGCTTCTTGTATCTTTATCATTGAAAAGACTAAGTTAGAATTTTTAATAAACCATCTAGGTAAAGATGCCCAACCGGATCCTATGATGGATCCTGAGGAAGCGGAAGCCATTTACAACAATTGAAATATAGTAAAGATAGCCCTTCTTTTGGAGGGCTATCTTCTTTTCTCAATCCCATTATTGACAGAAAGCATCGAAATGATTACTATAAAGTTGTTTATAGTCTATATGAATCCATTCCAAATTATGAATAATACATAAGTTAGTCAGAAGTGAAAAGAATATGTATTAGAAACATACAAAAAGGAGTCAATTATGAATGAGAATCTTACTCTCTTAACGGATTTTTACGAATTAACCATGATGCAGGGTTATTTGTCAAGTGGGAATAATGAAAGGGTTATCTTTGATGTATTCTACCGCACCAATCCAAACGGCAGTGGCTACTCCATCTGTTGCGGTCTTGCCCAAGCCATCGATTATATTAAAAATCTGCATTTTACAGATGATGATATTGAATATCTACAAACTACTACTTCATTTGACAAAGAATTTTTAGAATATCTGAGAAATTTTAAATTTACCGGAGACATCTATGCCATTCCGGAAGGAACTGTCGTATTTCCTATGGAGCCTTTAGTAAAGGTAATTGCTCCAGCCACAGAAGCACAGTTGGTAGAGACTGCTTTACTTAATATCATTAATCACCAGAGCCTAATCGCTACGAAGGCTTCCCGTGTATGCTATGCAGCTCAGGGAGACCCAGTGATGGAATTCGGTCTTCGTCGTGCTCAAGGGCCTGACGCCGGAACCTTAGGCGCAAGAGCTGCTGTCATTGGTGGCTGTGTTGGTACCAGTAATGTACTTTGTGCAAAGAAATTCGATGTTCCTGCCTTAGGAACACATGCTCATAGCTGGATAATGAATTTTGATGACGAGCTTACGGCATTTCGTACTTATGCCAGGTTGTATCCGGATAATGCCACTTTATTAGTGGATACTTATGATACCCTACGTTCTGGTGTTCCTAATGCCATTAAGGTATTTACGGAAATGCGGGAAGAAGGCTGCATGCCTACCAAATATGGCATTCGATTGGATAGTGGTGACCTTGCCTACCTATCTAAGAAAGCTCGTAAGATGTTAGATGCTGCCGGGTTCCCTGACGCTTCTATCTGTGCATCCTCTGACCTAGATGAACACCTCATTGACTCCTTAAAGATGCAGGGTGCTGCCATTAATGTCTGGGGAGTTGGTACAAATCTGATTACCTCCAAGGACTGTCCAGCCTTTGGTGGTGTATACAAATTAGCTGCTGTTGAGAAGGATGGCGTCTTTATTCCAAAGATTAAGCTATCAGAAAATCAATGGAAGATTACCAACCCTGGCAACAAATCTGTTTGGAGAATCTATGAGAAGGAAACAGGTAAACTCAAGGCAGACTTAATTGCTCTGGCAGATGAGACGTTCTCTGAAGAGAATCCATTATTATTATTTGATCCAGTCAACACTTGGAAAAAAACTTATCTAAAACCTGGTACCTATACCTTACGCCAACTTCTGGTTCCTGTATTTGTAAATGGGGAATGTGTATATGAATCTCCAAGTGTTACCAATATTCGTGAATATTGTGCGAAAGAATTGGATACCTTATGGGATGAGACAAGACGTTTTGCTAATCCTCATGTGGTTTATGTAGACTTATCGAATCAGCTTTGGCATATAAAGAATCAGTTACTGGAATCCTATACTCCAGTATAGAACTAAACATAATCTTACATGCTTGAAGAAAGATAAATCGAAAGGTATAAATCTGTATTAACTCCGCAGATTTATACCTTTTTACACAATTTTTAATTTATTTACAAATATTAAGCTTATATTATGCAAATATGATACAAATTAGAACTACAATGTTAGATATCCAAACGAAAGAAGGAATATCACATGAAAAGGAAATTTATTGTCACCTTATTAAGTTTAGGTATCGTTGGTCTGGTAAGCTTTTTCTTATCAGAAAACTATAGTGCTATAGAAAAACCACCTACCATATTAGAGGAATTCTCCTACCATAATTCTCATAAATCGGCACCTACTGTGACCTCTTCTGCTTCCCCTACTGCAGAACCAAAGAGATCCTCTAAAAAAAGTTCCTCCAATATCAAGTTGCCTAATGCTATAGATACCAACCCATTAAGTTTAACCGTCCTTGTAAATAAGAGTTATAATGTCCCTTCAGACTATGTTCCATCTGATTTAGTGGAAGCTACAATTCCTTTTTCCTTTTCCTATAAGGATCCAAAAAAGCAGTTGCGGCAAGTTGCAGCTCAGGCCATAGAAGAAATGTTCCATGCTGCCTCTTTAGATGGCATTAATTTAGTAGGTGTTAGTGGTTATCGTTCCTATAACTATCAAAATATTCTATACCAAAATCAAATTAATCAAATAGGTGAACAAGCTGCCAGTATGATATCTGCTGCTCCAGGAAAAAGTGAACATCAGACTGGATTGGCCATGGACATTTCCTGTGCTGAAGTTCAATATGAATTGTCAGATACCTTTGCTGAAACTCCTCAGGGTATATGGGTAGCTGAAAACTGTCATCGATTTGGATTTATTATAAGATATCCTGCAGATAAGGTTTATCTTACAGGCTATGCTTATGAACCATGGCATATTAGATATGTAGGTACAAAACTTGCCACCTATCTTAAGGAAAATAATATGTGTCTGGAGGAGTATTATGGAAGTACTTCATCCACAGCAGATGCTACTCCTTCTCAATCTGAGGATTCTAAGTACTTTAGGGTTGAAAACTAATAGTGAAATAGCATAAACTGACATTCTTTTTAGTCAATTTATGCTATTTTTTATATAATTGCTATGGCATTTCAAACTAAGTATGGTATAATCAGAAAGGAAAAGTGGTTACATATAGTTATTGTATCCTTAAACTGGAATTTAATAGGGGGGGCTTTGACCTTGAAAAAGGGGTTATTTATTTGTTGTATGTGTGTGGGTATAATTGGCATAACTGGATATTTTGCAGTGAAAAGCCATTCAAATATTAGTAATGCTTCTACTACATATGAATATTATTATAATAATAATGGTGTTTATAAGGAAGGCACTAGTGTGAAGCATAATGAACAATTAAACGATTTACACGAGAATTATGCAAGTATGGAGTTACCGGCTGAGATTGATGTAAACCCATCCAGCCTTACTGTATTTGTCAATAAACAATTTGGATTACCACAAGACTATATTCCATCGGATTTAGTCGAACCAAAAGTTAAATTCTATTTTTCTTATTTCGATGAAAAAAGACTTATGCGAAAAGATGCCGCAAAGGCTTTGGAAAAATTGGTTAAGGATGCTACGAAGGAAGACCTTGAGATAGTAGGTGTTAGCGGATATCGTTCCTTCCAGCGGCAAAAATCCATTTATAATAAGAATATTCGAACAATCGGACAGGAGCGGACAGATATGTATTCTGCCAATCCAGGATTTAGCGAACACCAGACTGGATGGTCCATAGATCTATCCTGCGCCAAGATACACTATGACCTAGAGGAAGAGTTCGCGGATACTGCAGAAGGACGATGGCTGGCTGATAATTGTTACAAGTATGGATTTATCATCCGCTATCCAAAGGGTAAGGAAAATATCACGGGCTATGCCTATGAACCATGGCATGTAAGATATCTGGGAGTAAAACTAGCTACCTTCCTCACCAAAAATAATATGACTTTGGAAGATTACTACAACTATACTCCACCTGAAGAGATGGATATTACGGGCCACGACAGATTAACAAGCGAAGAGGATACCGTCACTATAACACCGACACCTTCGGTGAGACCTAATTCAAAAAAGAAGCCTTCTTCCAAGCCTACTGCGAAACCAACTGCTGAACCTACGAAGAAGCCTTCGGTTGAGCCTAGTGTCAAGCCTAGTGTCAAGCCTAGTGTTAAGCCTAGTGATAAGCATACTGATAAGCCTTCAGCTACACAATCAGCAGACCCAACGATAAGTCCGACAACAGCTCCTCCCGTTAAGACATCTTCGCCGCCAAGCGCAGATTCCAAGAAGCCTCCTAAGGATTCCAAGGAAGATAAAACGGACAACTCTGATAGTAAGGCGGAGATTAACTCAGAACAATAAAATATCATCCAAGAACATTTTAAAGCTGTATGCATGAATAAGCTTACTTCTTAACTTCATAGCTTATTCATGTATACAGCTTTGTTTTCTATAGCTTATGTAAAATTAGTATGCTATAATAGAGAAGTTGAATTTGCATAATTTTTGTTAGTTTAGAACATATTTTATAAATGGAGGTCACTATGCGAACTATACTTGTCGTGATTTTTTTAGTCCTATATGCTATTATCAGTATTCCACTATATTTAGTGGTGTTTATTATAGGTAAGATTAACCCTCAAGCCAAGGTACGTTCTTCCCAATTTATTGTCTCTAATGCTTTTAAGGTTATTATGTTCTTAAGTGGCACAAAGGTAACTGTAGTAGGCAGGGAAAATGTACCAAAGGAAGCCGTACTCTTTGTAGCAAACCATAGAAGCTATTTTGATATTGTCATCACCTATGCAACTACCCCTAATCTTACTGGTTTTGTGGCTAAGAAGGAGATTAAACGCATTCCTTGTATCAGTCGTTGGATGAAGAATCTTAACTGTCTCTTTTTAGATCGAGATGACATCCGTGCTGGTTTGAAAACCATTTTAGAGGGTATTGAGAATATTAAGAATGGTTATTCTATGTACATTGCTCCTGAGGGAACCAGAAACCAAGAGAAAGAAATGCTCCCATTTAAGGAAGGTAGCTTTAAGTTGGCTCAAAAATCGGGTTGTCCAATCATACCAATCGCCATAAGCAATACGGATGACATTTATGAAAATCATACCCCTTGGATTCATAGTGCAAAGGTAGTAATTCATTATGGAAAACCTATAAACATGAAGGACCTATCCAAGGAAGAGCAAAAGCACATAGGAACCTATGTGCAAGAGATCATTCGTCAAATGCTGCAAGAGAATGAGAATTTACTTGAAACAAAGAAGTAGGATTTCATGTAAATTACTATTTTATTTTAATGAATTAAGTGCTACAATATAAACATTGCTGAACAAAACTATACGGAAAATTATTTATAAGGAGGTACATAGAATGACTACATTTTTCATTGTACTCGGTATTATTTTAGCCGTTATTATCATTCTATTAGTCGTATTATACATCTTCGGTACAAAGATGCAAAAGAAGAACGAAACCGCACAAGCACAGATGCAGGCAACTGCCCAAACAACATCCCTTCTAGTAATTGACAAGAAGCGTATGAAATTAAAGGAAGCTAATCTTCCTCAAATCGTAGTTGATCAAACACCAAGATATCTTCGTAATTCCAAGGTTCCTCTTGTTAAAGCGAAAATTGGTCCTAAGATTATGACCTTAATGTGTGATGAGAAGGTTTTTGAAGTAATCCCTGTTAAGAAAGAAGTTAAGGTCGTTTTAAGTGGAATTTATATTATGGAAGTGAAGGGAATTCGCTCTGGTTTAGAGCAGAAGGTTCAGAAGAAAGGCTTCTTTAAGAGATTTAGAAGGAATAAAGACAAGTAAATTCTAACGGGTTATGCATGAATCGTGCATAGCTCGTTTTTGAGTTTGTGGGGAATTACCGGATGAATATAGGTGGATTCTAGCTCTTCCATTTTGATACTGCCTTGATACCTTAATTTTACATATTGTACCGCTGTATTTCAACCATTTTCACCTTGCATTATGTCAACTAGTAGTTGATTTCCCTTAGTTGCACAAAAGAGGCAACACCCGCCTTCCTTAGCCAGGTGTTGCCTTATATACTTTGTCTGCTATGCTATTTTCTTGGCGTTACTTTTATGGTAATGCTACAGTCTGAAATATGATTAGAGTTAATATCAAGTGCATACTCTAACTCTACCCTAATCTCTTCTTCTTCCTGAGACACTTTAATAGCTGTTGTGTACAGTCCAATGAGCAAGTCTCCAAATGGAGTATTGTAAAACGTAAGGTTCTTCTTATTCTTCTCAAAAATCATATGAACATTGTTAGCACCTTTCTTAACTATGTCCACCTGATCATCTGATATTTTAATTCTATTCTTTGTCATTTCATGGGAGTTATCTCCCTCCATCAATAGCTCATCATAAACGATATAATGCTTTCCATTACGTTCATAATATTCACCGACAGAAATCACCTCTACCGGCTCTTCACTATTAAGCTCAAATTGAAGCCCTGAAATAGAAATTAGTACTTCCTTTGTCATATGGTCCCCTTCTAATATTGCTCAATGTTTATGTCCTTTGTTTCCTCCACTTCACATGGCAAAATGGTATTGGCAAAGGCCTTGAATTTGTCAGCTCCATCACTTACAAAAAATTTGTGTGCCACAGGCATATTTTGATTGAACAATTGTTGCTCTTCTAGCACCTGTTTCAGCCGTTTGGCTGTCTCATACGCCGGATTCACTAAGGTCACCTTATCCCCCATAATCTGCTGAACAGTCTGCCGAAGCAGAGGATAGTGTGTGCATCCCAGTACAAGTGTATCCACCTCTGATTGTTTCAGTTCTTCTAGGTACCTAGTAGCAATCTCCGTGGTAATGGGGTCTTCTATCCATCCTTCTTCTACCAATGGAACAAATAGGGGACAGGCTTTCCCAAAGACCTGGACATCTGGATTGGTTTTGCTTAAATAATCAGTATAGATATGGCTGTTAATGGTACCTTCTGTAGCAATGACGCCTATTTTCTGATTCTTTGTCGTTTCTGCTGCCATTTTAGCTCCTGGTTTTACCACACCTATGATAGGAATTGATACTTCCTTTTGCATGGCTTCAAGGGCAAATGCGCTGGCCGTGTTACATGCAATAACAATTGCTTTTACCTTCTTGGTAAGTAGGAACTGTATAATCTGACGAGAATAGGTGATTACAGTTTCTTTGGACTTATTTCCATAAGGGACTCTAGCTGTATCACCGAAATATATGATAGACTCATTAGGAAGCTGACTCATAATCTCCCGTGCAACTGTTAATCCTCCCACACCTGAGTCAAAAACACCGATTGGGGCTTCACTATGCATTACTTACTTCCTCCTACTCCTCGTACCTACTTAATCCCAGCTGGATTAATTTTTCTACCAGTCTTTCTTTGCTAATCCCCTTGGCTTCCCAAAGCATTGGGTACATACTGATAGAAGTGAAACCAGGAAGAGTATTCAATTCATTAAATACAACTTGGTTAGCCTTCTCATCATAGAAGAAATCCACTCGTGCTAAGCCTCTACCATCTACTGCCTTAAAAATTGCAACTGCTGATTCTCTAATCTGGTTCTCTACTCCCTCAGGAAGAACTGGGTGAATATCTGTTTTAGACTCTTCATTATTGTATTTGGAATCGTAATCGTAGAACTCTTCCGCCGATATAACTTCACCTACTCCAGAGGCTTTCACATCCCTTGAACCAAGTACAGCACATTCAATCTCTCTACCAATAATCGTCTCTTCCACTAAAATTTTGTGGTCATGCATTGCTGCTAAGGTAAGAGCTGCCTCTAACTCCTCACGGTTGTGAGCCTTACTTACTCCGCGAGAACTTCCAGCGTTAGAAGGTTTTACAAAGACAGGGTAGGAAAGCTTGTTCTCCACTCTCTTTACCTGTGATTCCATGTCTCCTAAACTGTCAGCATATACTGCCACATAATCTGCCTGACGGATATTTAAGCGGTCCACCACAATCTTAGTGAACAACTTATCCATAGAAATACTAGAGGATAGTACACCACAACCAACGTATGGGATTCTGGCAAGTTCAAATAATCCCTGTACGGTTCCGTCTTCACCATACAAACCATGTAATACTGGGAACGCCACATCAATTTTTTGAACCATCAATTTTCCATTTTCTATCAAGAGCAAACCGTGGTGACTGGTATCCGGAGAAATCACCGCTTTCACCTTACTCTTTACCCACTCTCCTGATAAAATATCTTCTTGCTTATCAACTTTGAGCCAGTGGCCATCCTTTGTAATACCAATAAGTACTACCTCATAGATTTCCTTATTTATGTTGGAAATTACTGTATTAGCGGAAACAAGTGATACCTCATGTTCGGAGGATTGACCACCAAATAATACTGCTACAGTTAATTTACTCATTCTGTAATTCCTTTCTTGTACCTTAATAAGCTATATTGTACTCTTTTTACTTTTATTATTCAAGCCATAATACCTAGACAGAACGGTACCAATTATTTTGTATCATAAACTCTTAAAACAAACTGGCTACCCAGTCCGCTAACCAGAAACGATATTCCACCTTAGGTTTCTCTGATGGTGAAGGAGACGGTTCCTCTGTAGGTGTGTTAGATGGCTCCTCTGCTGGTGACAGAGATTTGTATTCCTCCTCCGTCAATACATGACGAAGCTGATTCTTTGAATCCTCAGGCACGATACTGTAGGTTTCATTGACCATACATAGATTTGGGAACATAACACACCACCAGTTCTTTCCCTCTGCTTGGCCGATTAATATACGAAAAGCTTCATACTCACCTGCTGGAAAAGTCAAATCACCATATGTCTTAACAGGAAAGTAGACATTTTCCAATTGTGCAGTAACCTGATAGTCATAGCCTTGCTCCTTGATCACCTGTTTAGCCACCTGTAGGATGTCCGATTTATGGGAGGTAATCATTTCTTCTGCTTCAACCTTGTTATCACAACCCTTTAAAACTCCCTGCATATAAAGTACTACTGCATTTTTAACCTTTAGTTTCAAGGCCTGGTCTTCTTCTGTATCACTATTTGCTAACACATGAAAACGGATAATCTCATTGGCAATATTATGCTGAATCTCCGCTTTACTCTCTCTGCCACTTAAGCACAAAACCCCCAACAGTATAAATAAGGTAGCGATGCCTTTTAATACTTTTATTTTCCGTATTCGTTTCTTATGTATCCTCTCTGCCTCCTGTACAAAGGTCTCCAAGGCATCATTTGCTTTGTTTTCATTTATTATTTCCGGTTTCTCTACCAGACAATTGTCATCTCTTCTATTCATTTTACATCCTCCACTCTAGTTACTAGCTAGAGTGTAGCCATCTTAAGATGATTTATACCTTAAATGATAAAAACTCTTCTCCTTACTATGAAAGGACAGCTTGTCAAAGCCTTAAGTTCTGTGTATAATTATGTATACAAAGTACAGAATAGAGATAGATGGGAGAAAGAAAGGAAACATCATATGCATTCAATTAGATTAAAAGCCATGGCCAAGATAAATCTTGGATTAGATGTTATAGGAAAACGCCCTGATGGATATCACGAAGTTCGAATGATTATGCAAAGCATCAATCTATATGACTCTATCTCTATTACAAAAATGAAAACAAACACTATTAAGATTAGTACCAATTTGCCATATCTGCCAGTCAATGAGAATAATCTTGTATACAAAGCAGCTAATCTGTTATTAACAGAATTTCATCTTCCAAAGGGTCTATTTATCTCTCTAAGAAAACACATTCCAGTAGCTGCCGGTATGGCTGGAGGAAGTTCTGATGCTGCTGCCACATTAATTGGTATCAACAAATTATTTCACCTGGGATTGTCTAAAGAAGATCTTATGAAACGTGGGGTTACCCTGGGAGCTGATATTCCATTTTGTATCATGCGAGGAACAGCCCTATCTGAAGGAATAGGAGAGATTCTCACTCCAATTCATGGAATGCCAGACTGTCCAATCCTGATTGCAAAACCTGATCTTAATGTTTCAACCAAATATGTTTATGAAAATCTTTGCTTAGATAACACTACACCTCATCCTGATATAGATGGTCTAATAGAATCTATTGAAGGAAGTGATTTAACAGGAATTGCAAGTAAGATAGGCAATGTTTTGGAACAGGTTACCATAAATAAGTATCCTATTATTCAGGAAATAAAAAAAATTATGAATGATCAGGGTGCTCTTAACGCATTAATGAGTGGTAGCGGCCCTACTGTATATGGGATTTTTCAGCACAAGGAGAATGCCTATATAGCAATGGAGAAGTTAAAGAAAAGCGGATTGGCCAAAGACATCATTTTAACTAGTTGTTTCAGTCCACGGGTTTAACCTATTTTTACAATAGAAAGGCAAGGGATCGTATATGGATAATAACTTACAAGTTACTACAAATGAATATTTACCACTTCGTGATGTTGTATTTAAGACTCTTCGCCAGGGAATACTTATGGGTGACTTGGCTCCAGGACAACGATTGATGGAAATACAACTTGCTAATCAATTAGGGGTTAGCCGGACACCAATTAGGGAAGCTATGAGAATGCTAGAATTGGAAGGCTTGGTTGTTATGATTCCTAGAAAAGGTGCTCAGGTAGCCAAGATTAGTCAGAAAGGACTACATGATGTGCTAGAGGTCCGAAGTGCGTTGGAAGATCTAGCTATGGAGCTATCCTGCAAGAGAATTACCACAGACGAGTTGGCGCAACTAAGAAATGCCATTGAGAATTTTAAATTATCCGTTAATAAGAAGGATATTACTCTCATTGCACAACAGGATGTAGCATTTCACGACATCATATATGCAGCCACGAAAAATGACCGTCTCATTGCTCTGTTAAGCAATCTTCGTGAGCAGATGTACCGTTATCGCATGGAATATCTTAAAAATTATACCACTCATCAGAGTATTATCGAGGAACATGAGGCTTTATATACCTCTCTTTCCACTCGTAATATTGAAATGGCCAAAGCTACTATACGGAATCATATATACAATCAGGTAAAAACTATAAGTGAAAGCATAGAAGAATAATTCATTTTTTGGGCTCTATAAACTTTTTATCCCTCCATCCGATATAATATATAGATAACTATCAATGGAGCAGTATTACCAAGGAGGGTGATAAAATGGGAGTAGAAGCTGTAAATAATATGAGTTCTGGATACTCTGGTTCTAGTAGCAAAGTATCTTCCAGTAACACTACCAACGTAGCAGGCGCTGTAGCTAGCACCTCTTCTTCTAACAAAAGCAATGACGTTGCTGCTGTTTACGAAAAAAGTGATACACCTGCATCCTATAAGCAAGATACGTCTACAATAGAAAGACTAAAACAGGATGCAGACAGAAGAACCCAACAATTACGCGATATTGTGGAAAAGATGATGGCTAAGCAGGGAAAGACTTTTACGACTGCTTCGGAAATGTATGCTCTTCTACGTTCGGGTGATTATGAAGTAGATGCTGCAACTCAGGCTCAAGCTCAGGCTGACATTGCTGAAGATGGCTACTGGGGTGTTGAGCAGACTTCGGAGCGTTTGGTATCATTTGCAAAAGCACTTTCAGGAGGAGACTCCAGTAAGGCAGAGGAAATGATTAATGCTGTTAAAGCAGGATTTGAGGAAGCCGCTAAAGTATGGGGTGGTAAGCTTCCTGACATATGCCAGAAGACGGTGGACACTACAATTGAAAAGCTGAATAAATGGAAAGAAAATGTAGCTGAAGAATAAAACGAATTGAGGAGGATTGCACCGTAGCAATCCTCTTTTTTGATGGACGGGATAGATTTCTAGGTGAATTCCGGGAGGAGTATTCCTTTTTAACTCCTCTCCTGTAGTTCCTTTACCTTGGCTTTTATTGCTACCAGTGCTTCCCTAGGATCCTCTATAGGAAGTGTTGTCTGTTCCATTGGACAAAGGCCTGTTCCTGAACGGTTAATAATAGTCTTTGCCAAGGTGTCATAGGTGACAGTTATCTCATACTTTTCAAGAGTAGCCACTGCTGCTTCGCTTATGACTAAGGCATGTACTTCTTTTATGCCTAACAGTACATAGAGAAACGCCGCAGCTTTCCCCACCACTTTGTCAGCTGCAGAAAAACCCTTACCACAAAATTCCCCATTAATCCACTGTAAAAGAGGTTTTACACCTCTCTCCTTACTGGTAAATGTATGAATACCGTTATATAACACACAGGTGTAATTCTGACTTTTTAGAAGTTCTATTGCATATTCTAAGTTTTTATCCATATTATCTCCCTTTCTTTCGTCTCATGTCTTATGCAGATTATACCACGAATGGACGTAAAAGGGTGGAAAATGACATCTATCTTACTGCATTTTCCACCTAGGAGTCTTTACCCACATTCTAACAAATTGCATCTACCTTCTTAATTAATAATAGATGATCGCCCACATTAATTGTGCTGTTATCCATATCATTGGTTTCCATTATACTATCCACCGTAGTGTAATATTCCTTGGCAATTGCCCACATAGTATCTCCTGGTTTTACAATGTAACCAGTCATACTAGGCATTTCCTGTAATAGACCAAGGTCTAAATCTTCCTCCGCTACATCCCTAATAATCATCTGTTTTAGCTGATCCATTACAATGGTATCCAGACTGATGGAACATTTCACTTCGATATCTTTGCTATCCATCATAATTACATTAAGCTGCTCAATAGATGGTTTTACATCATAGAGGCAATTATCATTAATATTCTTTACCTCCACCACCTGGGAAAATGGCACTACACCCTTCACAGAGCCTAAAGGTTTACTATCGTCATCGGTAATATAAAGAATCTGCACATAGATGACACCCTCTACCTGGATGCCATTATTGACTATCTCTATATCATCGACCTTGATGGTCCCAGAAGCATTACAAATCTGTAATACGCTAGGCGAATTGTTGTCTACCATGATATGGTCTGATACTCTGGCTTTACTGTTGTTCTTTGTAATGATATTCTCAAA
The DNA here is from genome assembly GCA_023411225.1 of Bacillota bacterium. Classification (GTDB taxonomy): domain Bacteria; phylum Bacillota; class Clostridia; order Lachnospirales; family Lachnospiraceae; genus KM106-2. Next base: position 3,513 of record JAEYPA010000121.1, on the reverse strand, counting down.
GCTTGCCTCTTCAAAATATGGACGGATAAGCTTGGCTGTAGAGTATACATCACATAATACATCTATTACTTCCTCTTCATATGCCTTCACATCCATATCAAGCACCACTTCCATATCCATAACACGAGTCTCTCCGTCAGCATCTGCCTTAGCATCCAAGCTCTTATTGAGGATTTGGATTGAAATATCTGAAATCATGTTTTCATTGCAACCACTGCAATCTATGGAGCCATTAAATGGAATCTCTGTCTCGTAGAACTGTACTGGCTCTTCCTCCGACTCTGAGGAATACAACATGAATAGAATCATATCTCCTTTGAGGTTAATCTTATTATCCCCCATACGAGTATCCACATTGCGCAGTTCCAGTTCATAATAGTGAACGTCCATTATATTTGGTTTGCCACTCGGAAGTGTGACCTCATCTTTAATCCGATAAGTGTCCTTCTTGTTGATAGCCAGTTGGGTTATCTCCATCTTCTTGTTGAGATACTGTACCTCAGGAGAGGCCTCCACCCCAATGGCGGTCTCTTCATCATAAATCTCCTCTGCCATACAGCGGAACCCAACAATGGACTTCACACTGACTTTTCGGGAATTAATCAAGCTGGTACTAAGATCTTCTATTTCCCATTTGACATTGACATTGCTTTCAGGAGTAGCATCATCCATATTAATAAGCTCATCAAATGGCAATCTGCCGATGATATTATGTACTGGCCTGTCGTCATCTGCACTTACATATAGCAGATTAAAACTTAATTCTCCACGAACAGAGACTTTCCCATTTACAGGTTTTACTTCAGATAAAGTAATGACACCCTGTTCCTTTACAATCCGATCAATATCAGGCTTTACGTCAGGAACATTAAAATCATCATCGAGGGTCAATTGCGTATTGCATCGACATTTTAATTTATTCATATGGACATTCTTCTTAATTAACTCCACAAAAAATCCCTCCTTGTCTATATATAACATTCATATTCAGACCCGGAAGGATTTATTCTTAAACTTTGTTCAATTGTTAGTTATCCGTCATTACTAGGATTATCATATATCTAGTTACATAGTGATAAACGAACATCTTTCGTTAATACATCAGAATAACTATAAGATACTGTCTTAGGGCCATCCTCAATGTCATTTTCCACTTGTACTAGAAAAATAAAAGGATGAGTTTCAGCAATAACACCCTGGGTAATATCCACTTTGTGTCTTCCCTTATTAGCTTTAATCATAACTCTACTGCCAATATGTTGCGATAGTGCTTTTCTTACTTGACTTAAGGAATTCTGTTGCATCTTTATTCACCTCATCTTATTACATACACCTATAATAACATGGTAAAAATTGTTTGTCAAATTACAAGCTAGCAATAGCCCTTGTCTTTACTGCAATATGTAAGAAGATATTGGGATTATTGCTAGTAGTTATTGTGCATAATTATAAGATAAATATATAATGCATTATCTTGTTTGTGCATCAATTTGATAATTAGCATTGATTTCATATTATTTATGTGCACATCTAACAATTTTTAAGATTTTTCAATCCAACCACAACATCTTGTTTCTATCGTTCCATAATTTCAAAATATTGTAGATACCCCTTCACTGGAATACTACATTTTTATCCATATATTCCAACTTTACGACGATATAAGGATAGGTAATCGCCTGTGTAAGTTGGTCTTTACCTGGTCCAATTAAACTGGTATTGATATAAATTGCATTGGTGGAAAGAAAGAGATCATCCACGGCTATACTATAGCCCCCCGTGTTCTTTGCCCCATATCCGACAGCAATATATAGATATTCATTGCCTTTAGTAGTAAAGGTTAGTTTAAATGGTTCTGCCTTTTTCTCGTTAATAGTGGTCAAGAGTGCCTCTGGTATTTCCTGTTCTGGCACCACCGTAAATTCTAAATCCTTGATTCGAATAACCTCGTCATCATCCACACAGCTACTTAAAAATGCAAGAGGTATGATACTAATAAGTACCAGAACACAGAGAATCCTCCATTTCTTCACAAAACAGCCTCCTGTTTCATATCCTTACCTTATTCTATGAAACAGAAGGCTAATTCATACCCATATGCTTACTTCCACCACTGTTCAAAGGACCAGACAACATCAAAATCATCGTCCTTTACTGTTACTGTATAGCTCTTAGAGTCTTTTCCTGTCATCATAAGAGTTAATTTCATATCATCTCCAATGACCTTGTCAAAGGTAGCTGGTATCGTACCCTTATACTGATCATTCAGGTATACAGAGGCCCCAATTGGAGAATTAATATGTATTTTGTTGGTAGTGCTAGTCTTTGGACTACCGGTAGGGGAAGCTGTGGCAGTAGTCTTCGGTAAAGAGGACGGTATAGGTACCGGTGTGTGGAAAGTGGATGGCTTTGGACTCTCATCGCTTGAACCAGGACTAGGACTCCTGGATGGTGTAATACTATTTTCATCCACTAAGGTGATGGTTAGGACTTCCTTATTATTGCCCACCTTAAGCTTTGCATGATAAGTCTGATAACCGGCACATTCTACCCTTACCTCGTACTCTCCATATTTTAATTCTATAGGCTTGGAATAATCAGTTTCTGTATTATCAATATATAAATCTGCTCCAGCAGGTGTAATATCAAAATAACACTTTCCTGTCTGTACCTTTTTCACTTTATATTCGCTAAAGTCTAAGGTATAATCCTCTCCTGACATAAGCTTAATATACTTAGTAGCACTTAAGCCATCCTTCATAATGGTGACCTTGTAATCACCCTCGCCTAATGGAAGTACCATATCCTCGGTCACTGTTGTAATAATATCATACCCTACTTCGATGGTTCCATTTAGAAAAGCATCATAGCCAGTCAATGTTAAATAACCATGACCTTTTGTTACAATTATTGAGTAGACCTGCCCGGCTATTCCCTTTATCGTAACCTGGTCTTTATTGCTTAGTTGATTCGTGTCTATCTCTCCATTACGGTCAAATGCATAAAATTGGTTCGTATATTGATAATTCTTAGTTCCTATCACAATAGATTTGCTGGTCTTGTCCAACTGCCAGTTTCGAATCTCCTTATACTCCCATGCTTTATCCGTAATATTGCAGGTTTTAAGCTTACTGGTAGCAGTGTCAAAGGTGACCTCAACAATCTCTCCATAGGCAATCTCTCCTGCAGTAAGTGGCTGGTTATAGCGGCTGGTAAAGCTGGTGGTGCCATCATAGGTAAATAACTTCTCCTCCCCTGTCTCAATAAGAAAAAGAGTATAAATCCCCTCTTTTGCGTCAATATTCTTCACAACTCCTATGAGAGTATCTTTAGAGTTATTCTGAGGCAATTCGGAAGGTTTAGCACTTTGAGAAGATTTATTGTTGCCATTTTTCTTATTTTGGGATCCATCAAAGGCACCGGTAACAAGTAGGATAAGTAACACAACCAGACAGGCTATGCAAAACCCAATTACATATTTTAATATTGCTGAATTATCTTCTTGATTTCTTT
>JAEYPA010000045.1 GCA_023411225.1 Bacillota bacterium | reverse complement strand
TACGGGTAGCAAGTAAACTGACGCGTGGCTGGCAGGCCAACTAAAAAGCGCACTTGTGCGCAGCTAGTGGTATTAGGGCTATGCCCGAAAATGAAAAACCACCCGCTGTGCGGGTGGATGATTATTTTTAAGATAATGAAACATCATCTACATAGAGAATTCGTACTTCATTATTATTTCCTGTAGTGGTTGGTGTTGCCACTTTCTTTTCCTCTTTGGAAACTGTTTCATTTGCAGAAGGTGTCACACCATCTCTTATAGAAAAGAACTTAGCTGCAACCTGTGGGAAGAGAGCATAGCTTAGTACATCTTCCTCAGATTTTGCAATGTCTTTACATTCTTCACGATATTTTGGAAGTTCAGGTTCTAATAAATCTGCTGGGCGGCAAGTAATGACAGCATCATTGCCAATAGCAAGCTTACGAACCTCCTCATTCACCTCTCCTGGAAGAAGACCATATTCTCCACGAAGTACGCCTTTTGACTCTTTAGAGAAAGTCTTATAGCGACTACCGGAAAGAACATTTAACACTGCTTGAGAGCCAACAATCTGACTGGTTGGAGTAACAAGTGGAGGATAGCCAAAGTCTTTACGAACTCTTGGAACTTCCTCTAGTACGTCATAATACTTATTCTCTGCACCAGCCTGCTTTAACTGACTAATCAGGTTGGAGAGCATTCCACCAGGTACCTGGTAAAGAAGAGTATTCGTGTCTACAGAAAGAACCTTAGGATCTAATATTTTTTCTTCTTTTAAACGATCGGCAACTTTTCTGAAGTGTACTGCAGCATCATTTAATTTGGCTAAGTCCAGACCGGAATCGTATGGAGTACCTTTTAATGTAGCAACTAGAGACTCTGTACAAGGCTGCGCGGTTCCATTAGCAAGTGGAGACAGGGCACAGTCTACGATATCAACACCAGCTTGGATGGCCATAAGGTAAGTCATGTCTCCAGTGCCTGTTGTATTATGGGTATGAAGGTGAATTGGTACCTTAATGGTTTCTTTTAATTTACTGACTAATTCATAGGCATCAAATGGAAGTAGCAGATTGGCCATATCCTTGATACAGATTACATCTGCCCCTAGATCCTCTAATGTTTTAGCAAGCTTTATAAAATACTCAGTGTTGTGAACAGGACTTATGGTATAGCTGATGGCTGCTTCACATGTTCCACCTGCAGCTTTGGTGTATCGCATAGCAGCTTCCATATTTCTTACATCATTTAGAGCATCAAAGATTCTAACTACATCAATACCATTTTCAACAGACTTTTTGCAGAAAGCTTCTACAACATCATCAGCGTAGTGCTTATAACCTAGGATATTCTGACCACGAAGAAGCATCTGTAAAGGAGTTTTCTTAAGATATTTTTTTAGGGTTCTTAGACGTTCCCATGGGTCTTCATTAAGAAAACGCATACAGGTGTCAAAGGTGGCTCCGCCCCAACATTCAAGAGACCAGTAACCAACTTCATCTAAAGTCTCAAGAGCCGGAATCATATCTTCAATTCTCATTCTGGTAGCAGCCTGTGACTGGTGTGCATCACGTAAAATAGTATCTGTAATATGTATTGGTTTTTTTGTCATAGGATTTCTTCCTTTCTTAGAATAATGCTAACAGTACGCCAGCAGCGATGGCGGAACCGATAACACCGGCTACGTTAGGCCCCATGGCATGCATCAACAAGAAGTTGGATGGATTCTCTTTTTGACCTACTATCTGGGAAACACGAGCTGCCATTGGAACTGCAGATACACCTGCGGAACCGATTAATGGGTTGATTTTCTGCTTTAAGAACAGATTCATAAACTTCGCCAATAAAACTCCTCCAGCAGTACCAAGACCAAAGGCTACAACACCCATGCATAAAATCTTAATTGTGCTGACACTTAAGAAGGTGGAGGCTGTAGCTGTAGCACCAACAGAGATTCCAAGGAATACAGTAACAATATTCATCAGTTCATTTTGAACAGTCTTACTAAGTCTTTCTACAGCACCGCTTTCTCTAAATAGGTTTCCTAACATAAGGGAGCCTACCAGAGGGGTAGCAGAAGGTACTAAGAAGGCTACAAAGATAGTGATGATAAATGGGAATAAAATCTTTTCTAATCTAGAAACTGGACGTAACTCAGTCATCTTAATACAACGTTCTTTTTTCGTTGTAAGTAATTTCATAATAGGTGGCTGAATTACTGGTACAAGAGCCATATAGGAATAGGCAGCTACTGCAATTGGTCCCAGCAGGCTAGGCGCAAGTCTAGTAGTAACATAGATTGCTGTAGGTCCATCTGCTCCTCCGATAATACCGATAGAACTTGCTTCTTGAGGAGAAAATCCAAGATATCTTGCACCAACGAAGGTGATAAAGATACCTAATTGCGCAGCAGCACCTAATAGAAGGCTCTTAGGATTGGCAATCAGAGGACCAAAATCAGTCATAGCACCAACGCCAAGGAAGATTAAACAAGGATAAAGACCGAGTTTAACTCCAAGATATAAATAATCTATAAGTCCAGGAGTAATGCCTGAGCTTCCGCCGAACTCATTCCAGTGAACATGTCCACCGGCAAATAAGGACTCGTGGAACATCTCAGCTCCAGGTAAGTTTGTAAGAAGCATACCAAATGCAATTGGTAGTAATAAAAGTGGTTCAAAGCCTTTCTTTATTGCTAAGAATGCTAATAAACATGCTATGAATATCATGATCAGCATTTTGGGGTCTTGTTGCAGTAAGTAAAAACCTGTCTGCTTTAAAAAATTTATTATAGTATCCATCTACATTTCCTCCATTAACTAATGTACTATTCTAAAACACATAACAATGTTCCAGATTCTACACTAGCTCCTTTGGCAACATGAACAGATGCAATTCTTCCATCTCTTGGAGCCATAATTTCATTTTCCATCTTCAACGCTTCTAAAATCATAAGTATCTGACCTTCTTTAACTACATCTCCGGCATTCACATTAATATTAAGGATTGTTCCAGGCATAGGACTGGCGATTTTCTCTCCTTCGATAGGGGTAGTAGTTGTTTTCTTAACAGAGGAAGTTGTAATATCTGATTCATTAATCTGTTCAATCTCAATTTCATATAAGGTGTTATTCACATTTACTCGATATTTTTTCATGGCATTATTTCCTTTCTTTTTGTATGTTTTGTATGTATTGTTAGTTGGTACCATAATCTTAAAGCTTTTTTACTGAATGAATTCTTATTGCGTTTACATCTGCTCCTAAATCTTCAGCGATTGCAGCGGATACGGCTGCTAACATCTCCTGACGATTCACATTAGAATCGGATGCATTGCTACTAGATGGTATTTCAGATATTTTTGAAGATACTGCCTCATTAGAACCAAATTTGGCACACAACAGACCTACTAATTTACAAAGTACGATAATACAGATTAGGCCGATGAATACTATGCTTAGTCCCATTAAAACAACAAATGTGTTGGAAATCGACAAAAACCACATTATTTTTAACACCTCCTTTTGAGTATATTAAAAAACGCCAATCGAAAAAATTATATATAATTTATACATATAAAACAATTGAATTTGGAATTTCTTAACGACATATTTATACATAATAATAATTATTTATGATATCTTAATACAAAATATTCATCATTTGTCTTATAATACTTGATGATATGAAATAGGTTTGTTCTGTCGAATATGACAGAATATTGATTTGAAGGTAGAAATTGTAATATCTCATCAGATTTGATATAATAATAATAATGCAAAGGATAAATTTATTAGAATAACAAACGAGAAGAAAGGAAGCTATAAAGTAGATTATGTGGAAGTCAAAGAAAGGAAAAATTGTATTATCATGGAGAGACACAGTTATTTCTATTGGCCTTATAATAATGGCCTTTGGTTTTACTGGCTTAATGAATCATTTGTGTAAAGGTGCAGAAACTTATGTCCCCATGATTTTTTTGCTTGCAGTATTCTTAATATCATTGTGGACCAATGGTTACTTATATGGAATTATAGCTTCTGTAATGGGCGTTTTTTTTGTTAATTATGTATTTAGTTATCCGTACTTTGCGTTAGACTTTTCTGTAGAGGGGTATCCCATAACCTTTTCCATTATGATAGCTGTGTCCCTCTTAACCAGCACCATGACGACTAATTTAAAACAGCATGAAAAATTGAAACTGGAAATGGAAAAGGAGAAGATGAAGTACAATCTGCTAAGGGCAATTAGTCATGATTTAAGGACACCCTTAACCTCGATTATTGGAATAATCAATACAATAATAGAAAATTATAAAGTAGTAGAGTTAGAGGAAAGAATGAAATTACTTGGAGAGGCAAAAGAGGATGCTGAGTGGTTAATACGTCTGGTTGAGAATACTCTTCTTGTGACCAAAATGAGTTCCACGGGATCAGAACTTCACGTACAAGATGAGGTTGTAGAGGAAATTGTATCAGAAGCTGTTCAAAAGTTTCATAAGCATTTTCCAGGACAAAAAGTTCGTGTAAAAGTGCCGGATGAGTATCTGATTGTTCCGATGGATGGCATACTGATTGAAGAGGTACTTACCAATCTTTTGGAGAACTCAGTGAAACATTCAAATGGCTTACCGAGAATAGATTTGACTGTTGTAAAGACAGGGGATTATGCTGAATTTACTGTTAGAGATTATGGACAGGGATTCAAAAAGGAAGAAATATCTAGATTGTTTGAGGATTATTTTATAACCTCAGCTGATAAGAACAATGATGGCAGTAAGAACATGGGAATTGGATTATCACTTTGTTGTACAATTATAACAGCTCACAATGGAAAAATGAGTGCTAGGAATGCCAAAGGAGGAGGAGCAGTTGTTACCTTTTCCTTGCCATTAAGAAAGGAGTAAGTAATATGTCAAATAATCAAACCGTACTTATCATAGAAGATGAAAATAGTATTAGTAATTTTATGACGACAATTCTGAATGCAAATCAATATCAGGTGATCCATGCAAAAAACGGATCAGAAGCAATGATGATGATTACCTCCTATTGCCCAGATATTATTTTATTAGATTTAGGCTTGCCGGATATCGATGGTATCAATATTATCCGATTTGTTAGGGAATGGTCAGAGGTGCCAATTATTGTAGTTTCTGCCAGAGGGCATGAACGAGATAAGGTGGAAGCTTTGGATTTGGGAGCAGATGATTATATTACAAAGCCATTTGCCACTTCAGAGCTTTTAGTTCGGATACGAACTGCACTGAGACATGCCATGCGGATAGAAAATATGAACATGAATAGGGAAGATACATATGCTGTAGGTGATTTGTATATTGATTTTAACAAAAGGGAAGTTAGAGTTGATAACAAGCTGGTTCATTTGACACAGATTGAATATAAGATAGTGTCAATGCTTTGCCATTATGCAGGGAAGGTATTGACTTATGATTATTTAATCAATAATATTTGGGGACCACATGCTAAGTGTGATAACCAGATTCTTAGGGTTAATATGGCAAATATTCGAAGAAAGTTAGAGAAAAATCCAGCGGAACCAGAGTATCTCTTTACCGAAGTGGGAGTAGGTTATCGCATGCTTGACGAAAAATAGAGTTATGGAAGGGAGGCTGCAATATGATACAGAGAACAGCACTAAAAGTTTATAGAAAAAAGACATTGTTCTGTATTATATTAGCAGTCTTTTTCTGTGCTTTTACCATTACACTGCATATGCCTGAGACCAAGATAAACAGTCAACAGAGTACATCAAATGTAGGGACTGGTCAAGGAACTGCCACTGATGACGGGAATATGGCATCAGCTATGTCGAACGATGACCTTATGTTTGGAAGTGTTATGGTAAATGAGATGAGAACAGGAAGCAGTCAGCATTTGCTGCAGGCTGTATGTTGGAATAAATCAGCAGCTCCGGTGATGAGATTTGTTCTTTCTTGGCTTGTTTTATTTTCCATGATTAGTCTTTTAATAACATATTGGTATTGGATTCAGGCAGATAAGTACTTAATCTGCAAATTCTGTTTATACATAGTTTTGAAGTACATCCATAATTGTGATGGAAAGAAATCTGTCTGATTTTATTTTAGTAAAAAATAAAATCAGATTGGAGATAGTTATGAAAAAAGTACGTTATAAATTTCTAATTGGAGCACCAATTATTCTAGCTCTATTGTTATTGGCTATATTTGGCCTTGGAAGTATTAAAGGGGCAAAGGATATCCGTTTGGGTATCGATACAAGAGGTGGAGTAGAAGCAGTCTTTACTCCTGTTGATTTAAAAAGGGACCCTACAGATAAGGAAATGGAAAGCTCAAAAAGAGTTATTGAGCTAAGAATGGATGGTCAGAATATATTAGACCGTGAGGTTACCATTGATAAGAAAAATAATGCCATCATTGTTAGATTTCCTTGGAAATCTGATGAGAAAGAGTTTGATCCTAATGAAGCTATTAAAGAGCTAGGTGCTATGGCAAAATTAACTTTCCAGGATGATGCTGGGAAGGTGTATATTGATGGAAGTGCGGTTGCAGATGCAAAAGCTGGCCTAGATCAAGAGACTAATAAGCCTATTGTTGACTTGGAATTTAAACCCGAAGGAGCAAAACAGTTAGAAGAGGCTACCAATGTCTTGTATGGTAAGACCTTGATTATCAAGATGGATGAAACGCAGATCTTTAGTGGAACAGTTTCCGCTAGAATTACAGATGGTAGAGCACAGATTACAGGTCTTGGTACAATGGATGAAGCAACTAAGCTTGCTGCTAATATTAACGCAGGTGCTTTGCCATTTTCCCTTCAGACTTCCAATAATAGTACCATCAGCCCAAGCTTAGGTCAGGATGCTTTAAAAATTATGATTTATGCAGGCTTAATAGCGTTTGTTCTGGTTATGATTTTTATGATTGGATATTACCGTTTACCTGGCTTTGTTAGTATTATCACCCTGATCTTCCAGGTATCCGTACAGCTGCTTTGTTTATCCGTTCCACAGATGACTTTGACTTTACCTGGTATTGCTGGTCTGATTCTTTCTGTTGGTATGGCCGTAGATGCCAATATCATTATTTCTGAGCGTATTAGTGAAGAAATTAAAAAGGGAAAAACCATACGAAGTGCTATTGTAGTAGGAAATCACAATGCCTTTTCTTCAGTACTAGATGGTAACCTGACTACAGCAATTGTTGCAGTCATCTTAATGATTTTTGGTTCTGGAACAATGCTAAGCTTTGGATATACTTTACTTACCGGTGTTATCTTGAACCTGTTAGTAGTACTTATTTCCAAACAATTATTGACTGGAATTCTAGGTTTTGAACGATTTAATAAAGAAAAATTCTTCTTAAAGAAAAAAGATCAAAAACAACTTCATTTTTATAAAAAGAGATGGTATGCATTTGGGTTATCCATTTGTATTGTAGTGGTTGGATTTATACTTTGCTTTGTCAAAGGTGTTAAGCTGGATACTATGTTTTCCGGTGGTGCAATCTTAAAGTATAGTTATGAAAAGGATGTAGATGTTTCTGCTTCACAGAAAGCGGTAAGTGATACCATTGATCGAACCTGTACTATTCAGCTGACAAATGACTTATCAAATAATTCCGATAAGATGGTGGTAACCTTAGCTGGAAAGGAAGGTTTATCTTCCCAGAATCAGGACAAGCTTTACGATGCTTTAAAGAAAGCTAATCCTAATTCAGACTTAAAACTTGTGGAATCCTACGTTGTGGAACCATATATTGGAAAGCAGGCTTTGCAAGATTCGGCTATTGCAATTATACTGGCCATGATATTTATTACCCTATATGTATGGGTAAGATTTAGATCCATTGGTGGGTTGTCTGCAGGACTTATGTCTTTGGTAGCCTTAGTTCATGATGTGGCCTTTGTATTCTTTGCATTTGTTATATTCGGAATTCCTCTAAATGATGCCTTTGTAGCTGTTACACTGACCATTCTCGGTTATTCCATTAACGATACCATCGTAATGTTTGATCGTGTTCGTGAAAATAACAGAAGTGTGGAGTATAAGGGACAGAGTATCGATGGTGTAGTAGAGCATAGTATTACTCAGACGTTCTCCCGTTCTATAAATACTTCTATTACCACTACAATGTGTATTTTATGCGTGTTAATTATGGCTATTTTATATGGTATATCATCCATTCGTGTCTTTGCTTTACCTATGCTGCTAGGTTTGATAAGCGGATGTTACAGTTCTGTATTTTTAGCAGGTCCGTTGTGGGTGCGTTGGAAACTGAGAAAGAAGAGGGCATAGGATGGATTCGATTATACAAAATATAACCGATATGATGTCTGGTTCTGTACCACATGAACTCATTGTTTTTTTAATATCAATGGTTCCAATTTTAGAATTAAGAGGTGGGCTGGTAGCAGCCTCCCTCCTAGATATAGAAATGTATCGTGGGGCATTATTCTGCATCTTAGGTAATATACTGCCAATTCCTTTTATCCTGTTATTTATTATACCAATAATGCGTTGGATGAAGACAAAACCTGGTTTTAGAAAGATTGCGGCCTGGTTAGAGAGAAAATCAGAAAGTAAAGGGGATAAACTTGGAAAATACGAATTTTGGGGGCTATTAATCTTTGTCGGGATTCCCTTACCGGGAACAGGGGCATGGACAGGGGCTCTAGTGGCAGCATTCCTTGGAATCAAATATAAGAAAGCGATTCTTGCAATTTTCGGAGGCGTCTTTCTTGCTGCATTTATCATGTGTGTTCTTGCATATGGAATACCAGCACTATTTTCCCTATTTAATTAATGATACTCTCCAAATGTAAATAATGAAAGGTTCAGGTGTAATATGAATTTTTTTAATCTCTTAACTTTACTGGGAGGATTAGCATTCTTCCTATATGGAATGACAGTAATGTCAAATGGCTTGGAAAAGATGACAGGGGGAAAGCTGGAACGAGCATTAAGAAGTATGACGTCTAACCCTCTTAAGGGCATTGCCCTTGGAGCTGGTATTACAATTGCAATACAATCATCATCAGCTATGACAGTTATGTTAGTTGGCTTTGTAAATTCCGGTATAATGGAATTAAGGCAAACTGTCAGTGTTATTATGGGATCTAACATAGGTACCACATTGACTGCATGGTTATTGTCTCTTACCGGTGTTGGGGACGATAACTTTTTCGTCAGTCTGTTGAAACCTTCGTCATTTTCCCCTGTTATTGCGCTGGTAGGTATCTTGATGATTATGCTTTCTAAAAGCACAAAGAAGAAAGATATCGGAAATATCATGTTAGGTTTTGCAATTTTAATGTATGGAATGGATCTTATGGGTGCAGCAGTAGAACCATTAAAGGATATGCCAGAGTTTGCTAGTATATTAACTCATTTTGACAATCCTATTCTAGGTGTTGCTACCGGTGCAATCTTTACCGGTATTATTCAGAGCTCAGCAGCCAGTGTAGGTATTCTGATTGCTCTGTCCGGTACAGGTTTGATTACCTATGGTATGGCTATGCCAGTAATCTTTGGTCAAAATATTGGTACTTGTGTAACTGCTTTATTGTCCAGTATCGGTGTAAATAGGAATGCAAAGAGGGTAGCAATTATTCATATTTGCTTTAATATGATAGGAACGGTTGTATGGTTAACTGTATTCTATTTATTGAACTATTTGATTGGTTTTGCTTTTGTAAAATTACCTATCAATGAGGTGGGTATTGCAGCAATTCACAGTATTTTTAATCTTTGTACAACTTTATTATTGCTTCCGTTTATGAAACAACTTGAGAAGTTATCCAGGTGGGTAATCAAGGATAAGAAAAATGAGAAAGAGTTAGCAAATGAAATTGCGTTTATTGATCAACGTTTGCTGGCAACTCCTTCTGTGGCTATTGGCGAATGTGACTCTAAGGTTAAGGAGATGGCAAATGTTGCACAGGACTCCATTAAAAAAGCGATTCACCTACTGTCTGATTATTCTGCGGAGGTATATGAGGAAATTAAGAATAGTGAGGAACAGATTGATCACTATGAGGATATTCTTGGAACTTATTTAATTCAACTTAGTGGTAAGGAATTAACGGATCGTGACAGTCAGAAGATCAATAATCTGCTTCATGTGATTGGCGATTTTGAACGTCTTGGTGATCATGCTGTGAATATACTGGAGCTTGCACAAGAGATATTTAAGAAACAGCTTGTTTTCTCGGACCAGGCAAAAGAAGAGCTCAAAGTTATGACTGATGCAGTTTTGGAAATTGTAGATAATACCATTGAATCATTCCAAAAGGATGATATTAAAATGGCAAAAAAGATTGAACCTTTAGAACAGGTAATTGATGAGTTGGAAGAAAAACTAAAGAATAGGCATATAAAAAGACTTCAGGATGGGGCTTGTAGTATCACTCAAGGCTTTGTATTTGTAGATTTACTGGCTAATTTTGAAAGAGTTTCTGATCATTGCTCTAACATTGCGGTTAGTATGATTCAGACCCAGTCATCAAGCTATGAGGTACATGAATATCTTCATAGTATTACAACACTTGAAAATAAAGATTTTATACAAACTCGAGAGCAATATAGTAAAAAGTACATGGTATAATACTTACAAAAACCCGGTTCAGGAAGAATCGGGTTTTTGTTTTAAAATAAGGATAATAATTCCAAAAATATATAGAGTAATGGAAAAGAAAATGATATAATAAGGTTATTTCAATATACAGATTATAATCAACCATGTGAAGGGGAAAGGAGAGTCTGGATGAATATATTATTGACAGCCTTTAAGGGAAATAACAATTCTTCAAAAGTATTATTGGATTTAATCTCTTCAAAGCGTGGAGTAGATGAGTTGTATTTGGAGAATAACTTTCTTCTCTGTGAGTCCCAGTTGAATCGTCAACTAGACCTAAGGACTTATGATGTCATTTTTTCTTTTGAACAGAGCCTGGATAGTGATAAAATTGTTATTGAAACCACAGCACAAGTGGATAGTAATACTTTTGTGACAGCGTATTCAGTAAACACATTGTACCAGTTTCTGAGAGAACGGAATTATAAAGTGGAATTGTCGAATACTGCAGGTACTCAACTACCTAATCATATATATGCAGTGGGTTTGGATAGAATTGTTAGGGAGTCATTGTCAACAAAGATGGTTTTATTACATATTCCTAGCATTTCTGCTATCGATATTTTGAGCTTAGCGAAGGATTTATCTTATTATTTGAGTAATTTATAAGAAGAATCCAAATAATTATTGTTTTTTCAAACTTATATTGGAAAATATTATGTGTTGTGATAAAATAAATATGTTATTGTGATTGTATCGGTAATTACCCTAAAGATGAAGGATAATAAATATAGGAGGAAAGTGTATGGGGTTTTTTAAAGATTTTAAAGATGATCTGTCACAGGTGGTTAACGAATTGCTTCCGGATGATGTGTTTTCCGATAGTGATGAGGAACTTCTTTTTAAAGATGATGAGGTAGTTGATACCTTAGATGGCTTAGATTTGCAGAAAGAAGCTCAGGATAAGCAGGTGTATACCATGGATCACGACAGAGCAGAAAAGATTGATGCAAACGTAGAGGCTTTCTTACAGAAGGTGAAAGCACTAGATGAAGGTAAGAATCTTGATGATGACATGGATTTTAAGTTAGATTATGCGATGGAATCAGATGATGAGCTACTTTTTGCCGATGCAGTGGATAGTGCTATGGACGATGCTAAAGAGGAAGAATTATTTGTTAATGCCAAGGAGTCCGAAATAGCTTCAGAAGATGATTTAAATCTTACTGATGATATTGATGAAATAGAGGTAAATGATATTATAAGTTCTATAGATAATGAGGAGGACAAGATGATTACAGAGATAGCGAATGAAAAAGATCAGATGAATGATGTAGTTGGTCTTCAGGAAGTAAAAGAGGAAAAAACAGTTAATATCACTGATGTTACAGTTATTGGTAAGAATACTGTAATTAACGGAAGTATTACTTCTGGTGGTGGTCTTGAAGTATATGGTAAGGTAGAAGGCGACATTGAATGTGGTGGCAAGCTAACTATTAATGGTGTTGTGAAAGGAAATTCTAAAGCCCAGGAAGTATTTGTTAATGCGAAACGTTTGGAAGGTAATGTGGAAAGTAGTGGAAACATTAAAGTGGGGCAAGGTACTGTAATTATTGGTGATATCAATGCAAGTGCAGGTGTTATTGCAGGAGCGATTAAGGGCCAAATAGATGTGAATGGAGCTGTTGTATTAGATTCAACTGCTATCGTAAAAGGAAATATTAAAGCAAAATCTGTACAGATTAATAATGGAGCTGTTGTAGACGGTTATTGTTCTTTGGTTTATGCAGATGTTAATCTGGAAAACATTTTTGATGAAGAGTAATTTGTACATAGTATGATTCAAGTGGCTTCCTATTCTGGGAAGCCTTTGTTATTGTGTAGGAACTATAAAAATAACCTATCAAAAACTAAGAGTTTGGCCATAGGACATTGCAATCAAGAAATACGACAGCCCCCTTTTCTTAACTAAGAATATATGGTACAATAGGAAAAGCTTTGGAAAAATGGAAAGAAAGGATGTTTAAGATGGATAAATCTGGTAGTGTGACGCCTAAATTATTAAGTCAAATACAGCGTAATGAGATTATCACTACGATTAAATACACAAATGTTTCTTTTGGTACCTTAGGGTATTTTTATGATGTAAGAAGTCTTATGAGTGAAATACTGTTAAACAATGAAGAAGGATTTGATGCGCAGAATTTTACAGTGGGAAAAGAACAGGGAGTTGTTAAGAAAATAAGCAAAGCTCTGCTTGGTGACTCTCGCGTAATTAATTGTGTAGAGGAAGCCTCTACAAAAGTGGAGAGTCTGGATAAGTTTTTAAAGAACCTTACAGTTATAGGGAATGCGTTGGAGAATAAGGTGGTACTTGGGCAGTCATTAAATTGCCAGGTATACTTAGAGTTACCTCGTGGCAATCGACTTACCATTAAGAATACAAATTTATCGGAAGGTACTGAATTTGTAGTACAAAATAAGTACAATATATATAATACAGAGGGTTTTATTCTTGCTTTTGTGACAGATGAATGGAAAGTGTCCATAGTTCCTGAAGCAAAGGATGGTATGAAGGGTTCTGGAGAAGTGTATCTATATGTGGCAGAGGGAAATATGGTTAGAAGATATCTGGCTACAAGCTTCTTTGATATAACTCCAATACTAATGATGTATAAGGGTTAGATTCTAATTTTAGTTGAAAAACAGCAAGAATTATTATATAATTATATGCAAGTTAAATATAACAATATTTACTATTTTTAAAGCAATGAATACACATAAAAGGACATATAGGATGAGTAATTCCATACTAGTATAGAAAGGCATGAGTAAACCGTGGAGGATTATAAGAGAGTATTTCTCAAGTTAAGTGGAGAAGCATTAGCAGGTGATAAAAAGACAGGATTTGATGAGGAAACCTGTATTAAGGTAGCCAATCAGGTAAAAGAATTAGTGAATCGTGGAGTTCAGGTTGGTATTGTAATCGGTGGTGGTAACTTCTGGAGAGGAAGAACCAGTGAAACCATTGATAGAACCAAGGCTGACCAAATAGGAATGCTGGCTACTGTAATGAATTGTATCTATGTATCTGAGATATTTAGACATGTAGGTATGAAAACACAAATTTTAACACCTTTTGAATGTGGATCCATGACAAAACTGTTCTCTAAGGACAGAGCAAATAAATATTTTGATAAAGGTATGGTTGTCTTCTTTGCAGGTGGTACCGGGCATCCTTATTTTTCAACAGATACCGGTATTGTGTTAAGAGCTATAGAGATGGACGCAGATGTTATTCTCTGCGCGAAAGCAATTGACGGCGTATATGATAGTGATCCTAAGAAGAATAAGGATGCTGTTAAGTATGATGAAGTGTCTTTTGAAGAGGTGATTGAGAAGAAGCTTGCGGTGATTGATTTGACTGCATCTATCATGTGCCTAGAGAATAAAATGCCTCTTTTGGTATTTGGATTGAATGAAGAAGATAGTATTGTGAATTCTGTTTCCGGCAAATTTACTGGAACAAAAGTAACAGTATAATATAATATTACAAAAGGTTTATGGAAGAATATAAATAGGAGGGTTCAAAATGGATTCAAGAATCGAACAATATGAAGTAAAGATGAATAAAACTATTGATACACTTAAGGAGGAATATGTATCCATCCGAGCTGGACGAGCTAATCCACATATTCTGGATAAGATTCGTGTAGATTATTATGGACAACCATCTACATTACAATCTGTAGCCAATGTATCCGTTCCAGAACCTAGAGTCATAATGATTCAACCATGGGAGAGTAGCTTAATTAAAGAAATTGAGAAGGCTATTTTAGCCTCTGATGTAGGAATTACTCCATCCAATGATGGCAAGACAATTCGGCTTGTATTTCCTGAGTTAACCGAGGAAAGACGTAAGGAGCTAGTAAAGGATATTAAGAAGAAAGCGGAGAATGCGAAAGTTGCTATTCGTAATATCCGAAGAGATGCCAATGATTCATTTAAAAAGATGAATAAGTCTAGTGAGATTACTGAGGACGAATTAAAGACTTTAGAGGATAAGATTCAAAAATCTACAGATAAGTTTGTTGCGGAGATTGACAAGACTATGGAAGCAAAATCAAAGGAAATCTTAACAGTATAAGCTTTCTGACCATAGGGGCGTATTTTGTAAAGCAAAATACGTCCTTTAGTTGTGTGAACGGAGAGTTTTTAAGTTAAATCCTTTTTCAAATATAGGAGGTTTATAATGGGTGGTAAAAATGGTGACGTAAAGTTAAGAGTGCCAAGGCATGTTGCCATTATTTTAGACGGAAATGGGCGGTGGGCTAAAAAAAGATTTATGCCTAGAAATTATGGTCATGCCCAAGGTAGTAAGAATGTGGAACGTATCTGTGAGGAAGCTTACAATATGGGAATTGAGTATCTGACGGTCTACGCTTTTTCTACTGAGAACTGGGGAAGACCTCAGTCAGAGATAGATGCTTTAATGAAACTTCTTCGTAACTATATGAAGGATTGTGTTAAGACAACGACTAAGAATAATATGCGTGTTCGAGTTCTTGGTGATATTGATGGGCTAGATGAAGACTTAAGAACTAGCATCCACGATTTAGAGCGCATCTCCGCATCCAATACAGGGCTTAATTTCAATATTGCTTTAAATTACGGCAGTAGAGATGAGATTTTAAGAGGAATTAAGAGGTTACTTGTAGATTATGAGAAGAATTTAGTAAAGCAAGAGGATATAGACAGTGAGTTGTTTTCTAGTTATCTCGATACGAAAGGAATTCCAGATCCTGATTTATTAATCCGAACCAGTGGAGAACAGAGGTTGTCTAACTATCTTTTATGGCAACTTGCATATACAGAATTCTATTTTACAGATGTACTTTGGCCTGATTTTAATAAAAAGGAATTATTAAAGGCCATTGAATATTATAACAGCCGGGATAGAAGATACGGTAAAGTTTAGGGGGAAACAGTATGTTTATTACACGCTTGATAAGTGGAATAATATTATTAGCCATTATGATCAGTACGGTTATAGTTGGAGGAGATATTTTATTTGCATTAGTGGTGCTGATTAGTCTGATAGGTCTTATGGAATTATATCGTGTTGTAAATATTCACAAGACGGTATTAGCCTTAAGTGGATATCTTGCTACGATTGTATTGGATTTTTCTATACGTTTTCACCATACAGATTATATGTTTTATACGATTGTTGTCTTGCTCTTGCTAGTAATGGCGATTTATGTTATCTTATATCCTAAATATAAATCAGAACAGATTTCTATGACGATATTTGGATTTGTATATGTTCCTATTATGTTGTCCTATTTGTATCAGATTAGAATTCTGGAGAATGGTGTATATTTAATCTGGTTGGCATTCATTGGAGCCTGGGGTTCTGATACCTGTGCATATTGTGTAGGTATGCTCATTGGAAAGCACAAGCTTCCAAGCGAATTGAGCCCTAAGAAATCTATTGAAGGATGCATTGGTGGTATTGTTGGTGCAGCTTTGATCGGATTTATCTATGCCACAATCTTTAAGAGCCATCTGACTACTATTGATAATCCACAGTTAAGTCTTGCAATTATTGGAGCTGTTTCCAGTATCCTTTCCCAAATTGGTGATTTGGCAGCTTCTGCAATTAAGAGAAATCATGGTATCAAGGATTATGGTAAATTAATTCCTGGGCATGGAGGCATTTTAGATCGTTTTGATAGCATTATATTTACCGCTCCTATCGTTTATTTACTTTTAATGACTATTCTTTAAGAAGCGGTCTTGTAAATGGTTTGCATTGTTTGAAGATAAGCCTCGGTAGTTTGCAAAGCGTCTATAGATATATTATGTCAGTAAGTTGACGAGCCGCTACAGTAAAAACCTTAAGGCATACTTGTATAATAGTTAGGAAGTTAGGAATATGAAAAAGATAGTTTTACTTGGGTCTACCGGTTCCATTGGAACCCAGACTTTGGATATTGTTCGGTATAATAAAGATATACGTGTTACTGCAATGGCAGTTGGAAGTAATATTGCAAGGCTAAAGGAACAAATAGAAGAGTTCTTGCCTGAAATAGTTTGTGTATATGACCATGAGAAAGCAAAAGAGTTGAGAGACCAGCTTGATCATGTACCTGTTAAGGTAGTATCCGGAATGGAAGGTCTGATTGAATGTGCTACCATAAAGGAAGCAGAGATAGTGGTAACTGCAATGGTAGGGATGATAGGAATTTTACCTACTATTGAAGCAATTAAGTCCGGTAAGGATATTGCTCTTGCTAATAAGGAGACTTTAGTAACTGCCGGTCACATTATTATGCCATTGGCAAATGAAAAGGGTGTTTCTATCCTACCAGTGGATAGTGAGCATTCTGCCATATTTCAGTGTCTCCATGGAGAAAATAGAGACCAGATAAGCAAGATTATTCTTACTGCCTCTGGTGGTCCATTCCGCGGCAGAAAAAAGGAAGAATTAGAACATATTCAGGTAGAGGATGCCCTAAAGCATCCCAACTGGTCGATGGGACAAAAAATCACCATAGACTCTTCTACTATGGTGAATAAAGGATTGGAAGTTATGGAAGCCAAATGGCTTTTCGGTGTAAATCTAAATCAGATAGAAGTAGTCGTGCAGCCCCAAAGTGTCATTCACTCCATGGTTGAATTTGCAGATGGAGCAGTAATGGCGCAACTTGGGACACCTGATATGAGATTGCCGATACAATATGCACTGTATTATCCTGAAAGGAAGATGCTTCCTGGGAAAAGGCTTAATTTCTATGAACTGGGTGGTCTTACCTTTGAAGCACCGGATTTGGAGAATTTTCCGGCACTGAAACTGGCTTATGAAGCTGGCTATCAGGGTGGAAGTGTCCCAACCGTATTTAATGCGGCTAATGAAAGAGCAGTGGCAATGTTTTTGA
Source organism: Bacillota bacterium (assembly GCA_023411225.1). Taxonomy (GTDB): domain Bacteria; phylum Bacillota; class Clostridia; order Lachnospirales; family Lachnospiraceae; genus KM106-2. The sequence continues at coordinate 6,432 of JAEYPA010000045.1, read as the reverse complement.
AACGAAAGATTGGATATCTGGACATTGTACGAATTATAGAGAAGTCAATGAGGTGTCTTGATATTGTGAAGGAGCCTTCTTTGGAGGAAATTCTAAGTATTGAACAAGACACATATGATTTTATTGAGAGTACCTGGAGGAGTAAGTGTTAAGACAACAGGATTTAGGAGGGCTAGATGAAGATAGTCATAGCGTTGCTTGTATTTAGTATAATAATTATATTCCATGAATTAGGTCACTTCCTTCTAGCGAAGAAAAATGGAATTATGGTAAATGAATTCTCTCTTGGGATGGGACCTCGTTTACTCAGTTTTAAGAAAAAGGAAACCAGGTATTCCATAAAATTATTTCCTATTGGTGGTTCCTGTATGATGCTTGGAGAGGATGAAGAAAACAAAGATCCCAGGGCTTTTAATAATAAGGGTGTCTGGGCCCGAGTCTCAGTAATTGCTGCAGGTCCTATTTTTAACTTTATATTGGCTTTTATCTTGGCTATGTTTGTAATTGGATTTACTGGAATTGATGATAACCCTAAAGTTACTAACGTTACAGAAGGATTTGCTGCGGAGCAGGCTGGGCTAAGAGAAGGTGATGTAATCACCAAAATTAATGGTTCGAAAATTGGCATTTCTCGTGATATTAGCGTGTATTTTCAGTTCCATCCATTAAATAATGATGATCCTATTGACATTACGTTTAAGAGAAATGGAGAAAGTCATACTGCCACCTTAACTCCAACAAGTTATGAAAAGTTTCTTCTGGGCTTTGGATATACGCCTGATGAGAATCCATGTGAATTAACATCTATCACTGAGGATGGAGTTTTTGAAGGAGCTGGTATTAAGTCAGGAGATATACTTGTGGCGGTGAACGATCAAGCCATAGCAACAGGTGCGGATCTTGCCCAGTATATGAATAAGTATCCACTTAGTACTACGCCTGTAAAGGTTACCTACACAAGAGATGGTAAGGAAAATACGGTTCAGGTAACACCAAAGTCAAGTGGCATGCAGTATACCCTTGGGTTGAGTTATAATCAAGATCGTTCCGGCAGTGAAGGAAACCCTCTACGTATTGTTAGCGGCAGTTATAGGGAAGTGAAGTTCTGGATTAAGACTACGGTTGCCAGCGTTGGTCAGTTGATTACGGGGCAGGTATCAAAAGATGATATCAGTGGCCCAGTAGGAATTGTTAATATGATTGGAGACTCTTATGAGGCAGCTAAGGCTGTGGATATGAAGGCAGTCTTTATTCAACTTGCTTATATTGTTATCTTATTAAGTGCCAATTTGGGAGTGATGAACTTATTACCGTTCCCAGCTATTGATGGTGGACGTCTTGTGTTCTTATTCATAGAGGCAATTCGTGGTAAACCAATTCCTGCAGAAAAGGAAGGCATGGTGCATTTTATAGGATTTGTACTTTTGATGCTACTAATGGTATTTGTTGTATATAATGATTTGATTCATATATTTGGGTAGAAAATAGGCTGTCAACAGGCTGTGTCTGTTGGCAGTTTTTTGTCTATCAGTGAATGAGGGCGACATAAGAGGTGTGTTTTCATAAATTCATTTTTAAATTAAAATGTGATATAATAATCAATAGTATAAGTAAAAGCCAGTAAAGGAGAGAAACTTATGTTAAGAAACGAGACCAAAGTAATTCGAATTGGTGAAAAATATATTGGTGGCGATTATCCAATTTTAATACAATCTATGACAAATACGAAGACAGAAGATGTGAAAGCAACCGTAGAACAAATTCTTAGACTTGAGGATGCTGGTTGTGACATTATTCGTCTTGCAGTGCCTACAATGGAGGCTGCAGAAGCGTTTGGGCTAATCAAAAAGCAAGTTCACATTCCTATGGTGGCAGATATTCATTTTGATTATCGTCTTGCACTAGAAGCTATGAAGCATGGTGCTGATAAGATTCGAATCAATCCTGGTAATATAGGTTCTTATGAACGAGTGAAAGCGGTTGTGGACATGGCTAAGGAAAGAGAAATTCCTATTCGAATCGGTGTCAATAGTGGTTCCTTGGAGAAACCTATTTTGGAGAAGTACGGAAAAGTAACTGCTGAAGGGATTGTGGAAAGTGCCTTAGATAAAGTGGCTATGATAGAGGATTTAGGTTATGACAATCTGGTAATCAGTATTAAGTCTTCGAATGTATTAATGAGTGTTGAGGCTCACAAGTTGATTGCTAATAAGACGTCCTATCCTCTTCATGTAGGTATCACGGAATCCGGAACCTTGCATTCCGGTAATGTGAAGTCAAGTGTTGGTCTTGGAATTATTCTGTATGAAGGGATTGGAAACACCATTCGTGTTTCTCTGACAGGAGATCCTGTCGAAGAAATAAAGACTGCCAAGGTCATTCTAAAGAGTCTAGACTTAAGAAAAGGTGGAGTAGAAGTGGTTTCTTGCCCAACCTGTGGAAGAACCCAGATTAACTTAATTAATCTAGCTAATCAGGTGGAGACCATGGTGCAAGGTTATGATCTGGATATAAAGGTAGCAGTAATGGGATGCGTTGTAAATGGGCCTGGAGAGGCGAGGGAAGCCGATATCGGTGTTGCCGGAGGTCTGGGAGAAGGTCTTATCATTAAAAAGGGTCAGGTAGTTAAAAAAGTTCCTGAGGCAGAATTGTTAAACGAGCTCCGTCTGGAATTAGAACATTGGAAGAAGTAGTATGAAGAGGGGAAACTATGTTATTTTTTGATTCATTTGATCAATTTGATGTTCATCAAAAATTGGTGGAGCTGTTTCAGTTTGTGGAAGTAACGAAGGTTACCCTGAAACAGGCAACCAAAGTGATTACTATTCATATAGAAAGTGAAAATATTATTCCCTATCAGTATTTGAAGACCATGGAAAGACAGATGGAAAGAAGACTTTTCCCTGGTTGGATGATCGAATTGAAAGAACATTATAGCCTTAAATATAACAATAATCTGTCTGAGGTTATGAAACGATATAAGAAAACCCTAGGTGAAGAATTAAAGGAACAAAGTGCCATATTGTCCTTTTATATCAGTAATGAGCAGTACAAGATTAAGGATAACATAATAACAATACACATGGAGAATAACTTTATTTCCAAAACTTATTTTCATACCTTGGATCAATTTCTGACTTCTGTGATGGAGGATAGGTTTGGACTGAGCATCCTTGTGACACAGGAGCTATACGAACCAGAGAAGAAAGAAGAGGAAGAGGACTATAATACGGCGATGGCAAAGCACAGGCAGTTTAAGAAGGAAGAAGAAGCTGCCATAGCAGGAGAGCATCAGGACGCTAATTCGCAGGACAAGGTAAGGAATGCAGAAAAAGTATCTTCTAATAAAGAAAGCCGTGTGAATCCTAGCAAAGCTAATGCAGGATTTGGTGAGAAAAAAGAAACAGGTGGATTTAGAACTAAATTTGGTGACGACAGAAAAGGCCAATATATTCCTAAACGTAAATTGCCAGAAGATCCAAGTGTAGTATATGGACGTAATTTTGAAGGTGACCTAGTAGCTATTAATGATATTCAAGATGAGATTGGTGAAGTAGTGGTACATGGTAAGATAGTTGCTACAGAGGCTAGGGAGCTTCGGAATGAAAAGACACTGTTAATCTTTTCTCTTACTGATTTTACAGATAGTATCAGCGTGAAGTTATTTCTAAATGCTGAAGAAGCGCCAAAGACTATGGAGGCACTGACCAAGGGGAATTTTGTACTTTTAAAGGGGATGGCTATGTATGATAGCTACTCCAAAGAGATAAGTATTGGTTCTGTTGTGGGAATAAAGAAGACCTCTGACTTTACCACAAAGCGTATGGACAACAGTGAAGAAAAGCGTGTTGAGCTTCATTGTCATACAGTTATGAGTGATATGGATGCGGTTACTAATGTAAAACCGTTAATAAAACGTGCGCTAGATTGGGGACATCCTGCCATTGCTATCACAGATCATGGAGTGGTGCAGTCCTTCCCGGAAGCCAATCACGCCATTGATAAGGATTCCCCCCTAAAGATTATATATGGGATGGAAGCCTATCTGGTGGATGATACGAAACTGATTGTAGAAAATGACAAGGGACAAAGTTTAGATGCTCCTTATGTTGTATTTGATCTTGAGACTACAGGCTTTGATTCCAGTATTAATCATATTATAGAAATTGGTGCTGTAAAGGTGGTAAATGGCCAGATTATGGACCGTTTTTCGACCTTTGTTAATCCAGGAGTAAAGATTCCAGGACGTATAACAGAACTTACTAGTATCACGGATGAGGATGTAAAAGAGGCCAGAGGCATCGAGGAGATTTTGCCTGAGTTCCTAGAATTTTGTAAAGACTGTATCTTAGTAGCCCACAATGCTTCTTTTGATGTAGGTTTTATTATGGCCAAGTGCAAGCTTCTTGATATTAAGGTTGATTATACAGTAGTAGATACAGTTGGTCTGGCTAGATATTTACTTCCAAACCTTTCTAAATATAAATTGAATCTTGTAGCAAAGGAGCTTGGAATCTCTCTTGAGAATCATCACCGTGCAGTGGATGATGCAGAGGCTACTGCTGAGATATTTGTAAAGTTCATTGAAATGTTAAAAGAACAGGATATTGCAACTTTGGAGGGAGTTAACGAAGCTGCTAAGCTTACCCCGGAGGCAATCAAGAAGATGCCGACTTATCATGGAATCATACTTGCAAAAAATGACACTGGGCGTGTAAATTTATACAAACTGGTTTCCTTATCTCATATAGACTATTTTGCAAGACGACCAAGAATACCAAAGAGTCTACTATCAGAAAACAGAGAAGGTTTAATCGTTGGTTCTGCTTGTGAAGCAGGAGAACTGTTTCAGGCCATTATAAGAAATCAGCCGGAACAGGAGATTAAGCGAATTACTGATTTCTATGACTATCTGGAGATTCAGCCTCTTGGCAACAATGAATTTATGATAGAAAGTGACAGGTATGAGGTTAATTCTAAGGAAGATTTGATGGAATTAAATCGAAGAGTAATAGAATGTGGAGAACGGTATCATAAACCTGTAGTAGCAACCTGTGATGCTCACTTTTTGGATCCGGATGATGAGATATATCGAAGGGTAATTATGGCAGGGAAGGGTTTTAAAGATGCCGACAATCAACCACCTCTTTACTACCGTACAACGGAGGAGATGTTAGAGGAATTCGCCTACCTTGGTAGTACAAAGGCCAGAGAGGTAGTTATTACAAACACCAACAAGATTGCAGATATGATAGAAAAAATAAGTCCTGTACGGCCTGATAAATGCCCTCCAGTCATAGAGGATTCTGATAAGACACTGCGTCGAATCTGTTATGACAAGGCGCATTCTATGTATGGTGAGGAACTGCCGGTTCAGGTGTCTGATAGATTGGAACATGAGCTTCATTCCATTATCAGTAATGGATTTGCAGTAATGTATATTATCGCCCAGAAGCTGGTTTGGAAATCCAATGAAGATGGTTATCTGGTTGGTTCCCGTGGTAGTGTTGGTTCTTCCTTTGTAGCTACAATGGCAGGTATTACAGAGGTTAATCCTCTTCCTGCTCATTATTACTGTGCAAAATGTCATTATTCAGACTTTACTTCAGAGGAGGTAAAGCAATTTGGAGGCAGTTCCGGTTGTGATATGCCGGATAAGAATTGCCCTGTTTGTGGAGAACCTCTTTGCAAAGATGGGCATGATATTCCATTTGAGACTTTTCTTGGTTTCTATGGAGATAAGGAGCCCGATATCGATCTAAACTTCTCTGGGGAGTATCAGAGTAAGGCTCATGATTACACAGAGGTTATTTTCGGTAAAGGTCATACTTTCCGTGCAGGAACCATAGGTACCCTGGCGGATAAGACTGCTTTTGGCTTCGTTAAGAACTATTATGAAGATCATGGAATTCGTAAGAGAAATGCAGAGATAGATAGAATTGTAGCTGGTTGTGTAGGCGTAAGAAGGACCACCGGACAGCATCCTGGTGGAATCATTGTTCTTCCTCATGGTGAGGAAATCTATTCCTTTACTCCAGTGCAAAGACCTGCCAATGATATGTCTACCAAGACTGTTACCACGCATTTCGATTATCACTCTATTGACCATAACCTATTAAAACTTGATATTCTTGGACACGATGATCCTACCATGATTCGTATGTTGGAGGATCTGACAGGACTGGATGCAAAGAAGATTCGTTTTGATGATGAAAAGGTGTTGTCTCTGTTTGAAAGCCCTGAGGCACTAGGTATTACTAAGGAAGATCTGATAGACTGTGACCGAGGGAGTCTTGGAATACCGGAGTTTGGTACAGATTTCGTTATGCAGATGCTAAGAGATACGAAGCCTAAAAGCTTTTCAGATTTGGTGCGTATCTCCGGACTTTCCCATGGTACAGATGTATGGTTAAATAATGCCCAGTACTTTAT
>JAEYPA010000041.1 GCA_023411225.1 Bacillota bacterium | reverse complement strand
ATTGTAGACCGTATCTTTACCAGAGTGGGAGCCTCCGATGACTTGGCAAGTGGACAGAGTACCTTTATGGTAGAAATGACTGAAGTCGCTAATATTCTCCGTAATGCTACCAAGGACAGTCTTTTGATTTTGGATGAGATAGGACGAGGAACCAGTACTTTTGATGGATTATCTATTGCCTGGGCAGTAGTAGAACATATTAGTAATACAAAACTCTTAGGTGCAAAAACCCTATTTGCTACTCACTACCATGAATTAACTGAATTAGAAGGGGCCATTGACGGAGTAAATAATTACTGTATTGCAGTAAAAGAACAGGGGGATGATATTGTCTTCCTTCGAAAAATTGTAAAAGGTGGAGCTGATAAAAGTTATGGTATACAGGTAGCCAAGCTTGCCGGTGTTCCAGAAGGTGTCTTAGCTAGAGCCAAGAAAATTGTAAATGAACTGACTGACCATGATATTACCAATAAGACGAGAAATTTACTAGAGGGTAAGTCAGATATGAATGATGGGACCCAGCTTTCCTTATTCGATTTTTCCTGTTCACTGCCACAACAAAATACATTCGAGCATTATGAACGAATCATCAATGAAATTAAGAAGTTGGATTTATCCAGAATGACACCTATCGAAGCAATGAATAAACTGTATGAACTTCAAATAGAAAGTAAGGAATGATACTATGGCAAAGATTACAGTATTAGATCAACAAACGATTAATCAAATTGCAGCTGGAGAAGTAATTGAACGTCCATCAGCCGTTGTAAAAGAGTTGGTAGAGAACGCCATTGATGCAGGTGCCAACGCGATTACTATTGAAATCAAAGAGGGTGGCATCAGCTTAATTCGTATTACCGATAACGGCTCTGGTATTGCAAAGGACGATGTAAAAACTGCATTTGTACGCCATGCGACCTCTAAGATTAAATCCATAGAGGATCTTCTTAGTGTGTCCAGCCTTGGATTCCGTGGTGAAGCCCTGTCAAGCATCGCAGCAGTTGCTCTGGTGGAATTAGTTACCAAAGCCAAATCCGAGCTACTTGGCTCCCGTTACTTAATTGAAGGAGGGGTAGAAAAGGGGATTGAAGAAATTGGTTGCCCTGATGGAACCACCTTTATCATCCGTAATTTATTCTATAATACCCCTGCCAGACGTAAGTTTTTAAAATCTCCTCAGACAGAAGCAGGATATATCAGTGACCTGGTAGAACGTTTAGCCATTAGTCATCCGGGAATCTCTTTTCGTTTTTTGAATAATAACCAGTTAAAGATTTCTACTACAGGCAATAATAAGCTAAAGGATATTGTTTACCAGATATACGGGCGAGAAGTAACAGCAAAACTTCTTGAAGTTTCAGAAAGCAATGAGCACATTACTATAAATGGATTTGTCGGAAAGCCAGAATTATTGCGTGGAAACAGAAACTATGAGAATTATTTCATCAATGGACGTTACATTAAGAGCTCTGTAATCAGTAAGGCCATCGAGGATGCTTATAAACCTTATGCCATGACACACCGTTACCCATATACCTCATTGCACTTTCTGATAGATCCTGTGTATATTGATGTCAATGTGCATCCTACTAAGATGGAACTTCGCCTTCGCAATAGTGAAGAGGTATATCAGATTGTTTATCAGACCCTTAGTAAAAGATTAAAACAAATAGAGTTAATTCCAGATGTTCCAGTAGATAACAAGCCGTCACAAAAACCTACCTCTTTTAGTCCAAGTAGCAGAAACACTCATGATGGTAGTCATACCCCTATACCTAAAGGCCCTGAGCCATTTGAAAAGCAACGTATCGCAGCTTCCAATCAGGCTCTGTCCTATATTCATAAGATTCAAGAAAGTATTACTTCCAAAGAAGACGTACCTGCTGCCAGATTTATTCCAAATCAGGAATTAGAAGAGCTTCCATGGGTATCTGTACCAGATACTACACATGTAGAATCAGAATTTTCCTATGATTCTTCAAAGGTAAAGGAATCAGAAACTGCTTATGAACATACCATCAGATCTGCCTCAAACCAGACAACTTCTGATACGCCACCTCTTCGGCAGGAACCTACAAATATTGCTCCTACTGAGCAACTAAGTATGTTTAAAGAGGAAAGCCCCGTTTCTACTCCTATACCAACCTATCATATTATCGGGCAGCTATTTAACACCTACTGGTTAATAGAATTTGAAGAAAAGATGTTGCTGATTGATCAGCATGCTGCACATGAAAAAGTATTATATGAACGTTTAATGAAAGAATATAGTGAAAAAACTTTACTTTCTCAGGGGTTACTTCCACCAATCATCATCTCCCTAAATCCCAGAGAAGAAGAGTGCATAAAGGAGAACCAAGCCTTCTTTGAAGATCTTGGTTTTGAGATTGAACATTTCGGTGGAAAGGAATGGGCTGTTAGGGGAGTTCCAGCTGATTTATATAACTTGAATCAGGAAACTTTACTCATTGAGTTAATCGATAGTTTAGTAGACGATAACTATAACTTAGAACCAATGCTAATTATAGAAAAAATAGCCTCTATGTCCTGTAAGGCAGCGGTAAAGGGTAACCATAAGCTGACTTATGAAGAATTCAAGGCTTTACTGGATGATTTAATGACATTAGAAAATCCATACTTTTGCCCACATGGACGTCCTATTATTATCGCCATGACCAAATATGAAATAGAAAAGAAATTTAAGCGAATTGTGTAATCACAGGAGGATATAATGAGTCTCAGACCATTAATCATACTAACAGGCCCAACCGCTGTTGGCAAAACAGATCTGTCCATCACCTTAGCTAGGGCTATAGGAGGTGAAATCATATCAGCTGATTCGATGCAGGTATATCGCAATATGGATATAGGTACCGCTAAGATACTGCCAACAGAAATGAAAGGCATTCCCCATTACCTCATAGATGTGCTAGATCCAAGTGAGGATTTTAATGTAGTACTCTTTCAGAAAATGGCGAAAGAGGCTCTGGAAACCATTTACATGAAAGGAAAAATTCCCATCGTTGTAGGTGGTACCGGCTTTTATATTCAAGCCCTTCTATACGACATTGACTTTGAAGAGAATTCCGGGGAATCCGAGATAAGGAAGCAATTAGAGCAGACCCTAAAAGAAAAAGGATCAGAGTATCTTCATGCCGAATTAAAGAGAATTGACCCGGATAGTGCCAAAGCGATTCATGCTAATAATTCGAAGCGTGTCATACGAGCAATTGAGTATTATAAGCAAACAGGTGAGCTAATCTCTAAGCACAATGAAGAACAGAAAATTCGCCCATCTGCTTATAATAGCGCTTATTTTGTTTTGACCAACGAACGTCAGGTCCTTTATGAACGGATTAATGCGCGGATTGATCAGATGCTTAAAGAAGGGTTATTAGAAGAGGTGAAATCCTTAAAGGATGCCGGCTATACAAGAGACCTGGTATCCATGCAGGGACTTGGGTATAAGGAGTTGTTAGCTTATCTGGATGGTGAAATCAGCTTAGAAGAAGCCATTTATATCTTAAAAAGGGATACTAGACATTTTGCCAAGCGCCAGTTAACCTGGTTTAAAAGAGAACGGGATGTCATCATAATAGAGAAGGATAAATTAACCGATACCAAAGAGCAATTAGATGCTATTCTAAAGGTCTTAAAGAATAGGAATATATGTTCTGTGTCTGACCATACAGAATAAAGGAAAGGATAACAACATGAAAGAGTATTTATATGAGCAGTACAAGAGCATGGGGATTTGTGAAAAGCTCTTAAGCTTTTCCGATACAATAGAGGATTCCTTAAAAGAACGTTTTGTGTACATCGATCAGATAGCAGAGTATAACCAACAGAAGGTTATTGCGGCAATGCAAAAAAACAGAGTAAGTGATATTCATTTTGCAGCAACTACGGGTTATGGCTATAACGATATGGGAAGAGACACCTTAGAAGAGGTGTATGCCTCTGTATTCCACGCAGAAGCAGCCCTAGTTCGTCCACAACTGACTTGTGGCACGCATGCTCTGACCATTGCGTTAGCTGCCAATCTAAGACCGGGAGATGAACTGTTAAGCCCTGTAGGAAAACCTTATGATACCTTAGAGGGAGTTATTGGTATCAGAGAAACCCCTGGTTCACTTGCTGAATATGGTATTACCTATCGCCAGGTTGACTTACTACCTGAGGGTGCTTTTGACTACGAAGGAATTAAGGCAGCGATTAATCCGGCAACCAAAATGGTAACCATTCAACGTTCTAAAGGCTATCAGACTAGACCTACCTTGTCCGTTGAAAAAATCGGAGAGTTAATTGACTTTATTAAGTCTATAAAACCTGATGTAATTTGTATGGTAGATAACTGTTATGGTGAATTTGTTCAAACGATTGAACCTACTGATGTAGGTGCAGATCTCTTAGTTGGATCACTAATTAAAAACCCTGGTGGAGGACTAGCTCCAATCGGTGGTTATATTGTGGGAAAGAAAGAGCTTGTAGAACAAGCAGCTTATCGCCTTACTGCTCCAGGTCTCGGAAAAGAGGTAGGGGCGACCTTAGGTATCAATGGTCTTTTATATCAAGGATTATTTCTAGCCCCAACTGTAGTAGCAGGTGCATTAAAGGGGGCTATCTTTGCAGCTAATCTATATGAAAGACTAGGCTTTCCTGTCATTCCTAATGGAAGTGAGCCAAGATATGACATTATTCAAGCTGTAACTCTTGGAACAAAGGAAGGTGTAGTAGCATTCTGTAAGGGTATTCAGGCAGCTGCTCCTGTAGACAGCTTTGTTACTCCTGAGCCATGGGCAATGCCTGGCTATGATGCCGAGGTGATTATGGCAGCAGGTGCGTTTGTACAAGGTAGTTCCATAGAATTATCTGCTGACGCCCCAATTAAACCACCTTATGCTGTATATTTCCAAGGAGGACTTACCTGGTATCACGCCAAACTAGGTATCCTCAAATCTGCCCAAAGTCTGTTTGAAGAGAATCTGATTCGGCTTTAGTAAAAAGGTATACAAACCAAAATAGATATGCTAAAATGTAGCGTGGAAGATTTTTTTTCATAAGAACAGCTAACAATTTATGTCGGCTGGCATTTGGGGCAGATGCTTGAAGAGACAGATAGGAGCTTATTCTTATGGTACCACGTAGATCTTCAATAACATTACCAATATTTGAACGCCCTTACGAGAAATTCAACCGGTTGGGCGTTCATGCTTTGTCTGACGAAGAGTTACTAGCAATCATTTTAAGGACTGGTTCTAAGAAGGAGGATGCTCTGCATCTTGCCTCTAGAATTCTACACAGCGACCAGGAATTTAGTGGTCTGCTTAATCTTTATCACTTGACATACAATGAATTAATGATGTTACATGGTATTGGTCAGGTCAAAGCAACTCAGCTTCTCTGTCTATCTGAAATCACCAGACGGATGGCAAAAGCCACAAGAAAAGATGGTGTTCACCTATTGTCTCCCAATTCAGTTGCTAGTTATTATATGGAGGACATGCGTCATCTTACGAATGAACAGATTATGCTTGTTTTACTAGATTCTAAAAGTAAGATACTCGGTGACAAAATAATATCTTCGGGAACAGTAAACGCTTCTTTACTTGCGCCAAGAGAACTCTTTATCTATGCATTAAAGCATGGTGCAGTTAATATTATACTTCTACACAATCACCCTAGCGGGGACCCCTCTCCAAGTACTGAGGACCTGACTGCAACCAAGAGGGTGAAGGAAGCTGGAGTATTAATAGGAATCAAGCTTATGGATCACTTGATTATTGGAGATAATAAATATATAAGCTTAAAAGAACAGGGACTGCTGTAAATCTAGAAGGGAGAAAACAATGACAAATAGATTATTAGGAATTGATTTAGGTACTAGTACATTAAAAATATACCGTAAAGGACATGAGATTGTATTTGATGAAAAAAATGTAATTGCTATTGAAAATAAAAAGCGTGTAATTGCATTTGGAGATGAAGCTTATGAGATGTTAGAGAAAGCACCTCGTAATATTAAGGTTTCTTATCCTGTACGTAATGGTGTTATTGCAGATATCGCCAATATGGAGACATTAATAAACTTAGCATTTAAGAAAATATTAAGAACCAACTTTAAAGGTGGTTATTGTATAATAGCAGTACCAACTGATATTACTGAAGTAGAAAAGATGGCTTTTAAAGATTTAATTGCCCACTCATGCATTAAAGCCAAATCTGTTGGGATTGTGGAAAAACCAATTGCTGCTGCATTAGGAGCAGGTCTTGACATCACCTGTGCTTCCGGTGTCATGACAGTAGATATTGGTGCAGATACAACTGAAATAAGTATTATGTCTTTAGGTGGTATTGTCATCAGTAAGTTGATTCCAATTGGAGGTAATAAACTGGATGAATCTATCCGGTTATATGTAAAGAAGAAATATAATCTGCTAATTGGGGATAAAACTGCTGAAAACATAAAGAAGGAATTGGCAGACGCTTATAATACAGAGGAAAGATCTATCAAGGTATATGGTCGTAATGTTGTAACAGGACTTCCTAGTGAGATGGAGATTAACTCCAATATGGTTCATGAAGCCATTATAGAATATCTGAATAGCATTATTGATAATATTAAGATGATTTTGGAGAGAACTCCTCCTGAAATCTCCTCAGATATTATTGATTCAGGCATCTATATTTTAGGTGGATCCTCTAGTATCCGTAACCTAGATAATCTAATCAGCCAAGAAACAGATCTTAAAGTTAATATCTGTCCAAACCCTGCCAATGCAGTAATTAGTGGACTTGGTACAATTATAGATGACTCCAATCTAAAAACTCTGACATCTATTATTGCATCCGGTTCCATAAAGAGAAAACTAAAATAATAGGGAAGGGAGTTTCCTATGAGACGTCGGTTAAAGATTAACATAGCACCTAGATATATTCTGTTAGGATTAACTGTGCTATGCTTAATTCTGATATTTGTATCATTTAAATATAGTGAGGCAATTGCCCCTGCTAAGACATTGGTAGGAAGGGTCATGACGCCTATGCAAAAGGGCATTAATGAGATTGGAAATTTCATTCATTCCAAAGCCGAACTGATTAATTCTGTAGAGAAGTTAACGGAAGAAAATAAGACATTGCAACGGGAGATTATTCAGTTAAAGACAGAAAATAATAATCTACTACAGGACAAGCATGAGCTTGATACTTATCGTAAGCTCTATAAACTTGACCAGAACTATAAAACCTATCCAAAGGTGGCTGCTACAGTAATCAGTTATGACCCAAACAACTGGTATAGTACCATCACAATCGATAAAGGCACTGAAGATGGTTTGTTAGTTGGCATGAATGTTATTGCAGATGAAGGTTTAGTAGGCATTATAATAGAAGTAGGCAAAAACTACTCTAAAATTCGTTTGATTGTAGATGATGCCAGCAACGTTGGTGGTATGCTTAGAGATACTGGTGACACCTGTAATATTCAGGGTAATTTGGAGTTATTTAGTAGTGGTCTCATCGAGATGAATACGATTAAGAAGGACGTAGTTGTAGAAGTAGGCAATGAAATTGTTACCTCTAAAGTAAGCACCAAGTTCCTGCCTGGCATACTCATCGGATATGTAGATAGCGTATCTTTGGATTCCAATAATATGAGTCAGTCTGGAACAATCAGACCTGCTGTTGATTTTTCAAAACTTGAAACTGTTTTGGTTATAACCAAATTAAAAGAGCCGATGATAAAAGCGGATCCTAATGAGCCCTCAAAAGATAATGAGAAGAGTTCAAAATAAAGGATGGTAACTATGAAACGATTTCTTTACATGACGGCATTAATTCTGGTTTGTTATCTTTTACAAACCACTGTGTTGCAAAAAATAGCACTGGCTAATGTCGTTCCTAATTTAATACTAATTATTGTGGTTGCTATTGGATATATGCGTGGCAAAGTAGAGGCTATGTTTCTAGGTTTATTCCTGGGCTTATTAGTTGATTGTCAATATAACAGTTTAGTAGGCGTATATGGTCTCATTTATATGCTAGTAGGATATCTAGTTGGCCTTTGCAATAAGATTTATTACAGGGATGATTATACGATTCCCATTTTATTGGTTGGATTAAGCGATATTTTCTATAATTTCTTATATTTTATTCTTACATTTTTACTGAGAAACCGCACCAATCTACCATATTATTTTATTAAGATTATGCTTCCTGAATTAGTCTATACTGTTTTAGTATCTATTCTTTTGTATAAGCTAATTCATTTTATAATTATTCGTTCGGAACAAAAATCTGGAAAGGAGACCATATGATTGATACCATTCTGGAAAAAATTAAAGCTCTTGTGACTTCCAGACTTCTTCCTATCACTTTGATTTATCTGATGTTGTTTGGCGTATTAGTCTATCGTCTTTTTGGCCTGCAAATCGTTAAGGGAGAAGTTTATAGGGAAAAAGCTACCGCCAAGTCGACAAAAGAGGTAGACGTTCCTGCTACTCGTGGTAATATCTATGATAGCAACGGTGTACTTCTTGCCTATAATGATATTACTTATTCTGTGACACTAATGGATACAGATAGCATTTCAAATAGTGAAACACTAAATGCTATGCTAAATAAGATTATTCATATCATTGAAAGTAATGGGGATTCCATTAACATAGACTTTGGTCTTGCAATTGATAAAAACGACAACGTAACCTTTACAAAAGAAGGTAATGCTTTAAAAAGTTTTAAAAGAGATGTTTATGCTTTATCTAATATAAAAAGTTTAACTGAAGAACAACTTAATTCTACAGCGGAAGAAGTATTTGATTATCTTCGCTATGATACAAGCTCCAATAGCTTAGGTTTTAATATTTCTTCTGAGTATACAAAGCAGGAGGCCTATAAAATTATGGCCATTCGCTTTGAAAAATACTTGAATGGCTACAACAATGCAGTTGCCTTAGACATAGCAGACAATGTCAGTGAATCCACTGTAACTGCCATTAAAGAATACTCTGGTGATTTGCCTGGTCTTGACATTGAAATGAGAACCACACGTAAATACACAGATAAGTATGCCTATTCCATGGCTCAGATTTTGGGCTATACCGGTTCTATCAGCGATGAGCTTTGGTCAACTATGAATACCGAGGAGGATGGCAGAAGTAAAATCTATGCCAGAAGTGATCAATTCGGTAAGACTGGTATCGAGGCAGATTTTGAAAAGTACCTTCATGGTAATAAGGGTACCAATACAATCACATTAAATTCTGATAATCAAATTGAAAACTCCACCACTAGTAATCAGGCTGTAGGTGGTAGCGATGTTCATCTGACTATTGATGCTGATCTTCAGAATGCCTGCTATACATTGATAGAAAAGGAACTTGCCGGTATTCTCTTGACGAAAATTCATCCTAATGATAATGAGACCGTTAAGAAAGGTCGTTCCACGGAACAAGTAATTCCAATAAAAAATGTTTATTTCTCATTTATTGATAATGAGATATTAAACATTAACAAATTCTCAGAAAGCAATGCAACATCCACTGAGAAAGATGTATATAATAAGTTAGTAAAAAGAAGAGATTCTGTATTCAAGAAGCTTCGCAGTATATTAAGCTATTCCTCACCTGATAAAACTAAGAGTCAGACTGATGAATATCAGGAATATCTAAGCTTTTTCTATGATTATCTAGTGAATAATAAGATTCTTCTGACTGAATCAATAGATAAAGAAGATGAAACTTATAAAGCTTACACTGCAGGTACAATAACTATAAGTGATTTTCTCCAATATGCTTTAGGTAATGACTTAATCGACCGTAAAATATTTAGTGATCCGCAGGGATATTATGATTCTAGGGAAATCTATGAATCTCTGATGGATTACATGATTGAACAGCTTACTAAAAACAAAGATTTCAACAAGCTTCTCTACAAATATATGATTGCAGATAAAAAAATAACTGGAGAGGAAATTTGTCTTTTATTATTTGACCAAGGTGTGTTAAAATATGATGAGAAAGCCATTAATAATTTGAAGCGTGGCTCCACTTCTGCTTATAGCTTTATTCGTGAGAAGATAACTAAACTTGAGATTACGCCTGGACAGTTAGCTTTAAATCCATGCTCAGGTTCCATTGTAGTAACCGATACAAAGACAGGCGCTGTAAAAGCTATGGTAAGCTACCCTGGTTATGATAATAATAAGTTAGCAAACCGGATTGATTCCACTTACTACTCAAAATTGCTTGCCAGTGATGCCTATCCTTTGATCAATCGTCCAATTCAACAATTGACGGCACCTGGTTCCACATATAAGATGTTGGTCTCTATCGCAGGTTTACAGGAGAATAAAATTACTGTTGACAGGAAGATTCATGACGATTTGGTGTTTGATAAGATTAACCCTTCTCCTCATTGTTGGGTTAGTAGCAGTCATGGTGATATCAATGTTTCTGAGGCTCTTATGGTATCCTGTAACTTCTTCTTCTATCAGGTAGGTTGGGACTTAGGTTGGAAGAATAGTGCTTATCATGATGATTTAACATTATCCAAGCTGAGTAAGTATGCCCAAATGTTTGGTTTTGGTAAACCGACAGGAATCGAATTACAATCTGAGTATATAAGTAAAGTTTCTGATGAACAAGGTGTACGTTCCGCAATTGGACAGGGTACAAATAACTTTTCGCCTGCAAGCTTATCTAAATATGTTACCGGCTTATCCAACAGAGGAACCGTATATGATTTATCAATTGTTAACAAGGTAGTTGATATCAATGGTAAGGCTGTATTAGAGAATAAGCCTAAGGTATTTAATGAGCTTAAGAATATTAATGAATCCTATTGGAATGCTGTATTACAGGGCATGGATATGGCGGTTAACGGGGAGAGAAGTTCCATTAAAAAATTATTTAAAGATTTTGACTTCGCAGTAGCCGGAAAAACCGGTACCGCACAAGAGAGTAAGAAACTTCCAGACCATGCATTATTTGTATCCTACGCTCCATATGAGAATCCTGAAATTAGTGTTACCTCTGTAATTCCTCATGGATATACTTCTGGTAATGCTGCCGAATTGGCCAGGGATGTTTACAAGTATTATTTTGATGTAGAAGGTAGAAAGGATCTTTTAAATGAGAAAGTAAAAGCTCCTGAACTCAACACTGCTCTACATGACTAAATATATGTGAGTACAGTTTTTTCTGTACTCCATGATTTCATTCGCATAATTTATGAAATCAATTAGGAGGTTTTATGAATAATTCGGTAATAATCAAAGGTACCAAATCAGGAATTATAGTTGTACTGGATGGTCAGATACCTTTTAATGAATTAAAGCAGAATATTGCAAATAAATTTTCTGAGTCCAAGAAGTTTTTAGGAAATGCTTCGATGGCCATCAGCTTTGAAGGCAGAGAACTCTCCACGGATGAGGAGAGAGAAATATTAGATATTATCAATGCTAACTCTGATTTAAAAATTATGTGCATTGTTTCAAATGATGAAGCCCTGGAAAATCAGTTTAAGAAATCACTAAACGATCGGTTAATGGAGTTGTCCTCCAGCACCGGACAGTTTTATAAAGGAAACCTTCGTTCCGGACAAGCTTTAGAATCTGAGACAAGCATAATAATTATTGGTGATGTCAATGCTGGAGCAAAAGTTGTTTCTAAAGGTAATGTCATTATACTAGGTAGCTTAAAAGGAAATGTATTTGCAGGAGCTGCTGGCAATGAAAATGCTTTCGTCGTTGCACTCGACATGAAGCCGGTACAGATTCGTATTGCAGATATTCTTGGCAGAGCGCCTGATAAACCTCAAAAGGAGACTGCTAAAGAAGCTAAAATTGCATTTATTGAGAATGGCAACATATATATTGAGCCATTGACGAAAGATGTAATTAATGATATTAATTTATATTAGTAAGAAATAGTTTGGAGGATGCTTAAATGGGTGAAGTGATAGTAGTAACATCGGGAAAAGGTGGAGTAGGAAAGACCACCACGACAGCAAATGTGGGAACTGGTTTAGCAAAGTTAAACAAGAAAGTAGTTTTAATTGATACAGATATAGGCCTTCGTAACTTAGATGTGGTTATGGGTCTTGAGAATCGTATCGTTTATAATTTGGTAGATGTTATTGAAGGAAATTGTAGAATCAAACAAGCTTTGATTAAGGATAAGAGATATCCAAATCTTTATCTACTACCTTCTGCCCAAACAAGAGACAAGAATTCAGTGTCTCCTGAACAGATGAGAAAATTAGCAGAAGAGTTGAAAGGTGAGTTTGACTATATTATACTTGACTGTCCAGCAGGAATTGAACAGGGATTCTTAAATGCCATTGCAGGTGCTGATAGTGCCTTAGTAGTGACAACCCCTGAAGTATCTGCTGTTCGTGATGCTGACCGTATTATTGGTCTTTTGGAAGCACATGAAATTAAAAAGATAAACTTAATTGTGAATCGTCTTCGTACTGATATGGTAAAACGTGGTGATATGATGTCAGCTGACGATGTTGTTGAGATTCTTGCTATTGATTTAATTGGTGTAGTACCTGATGATGAAAATATAGTAGTTTCTACCAATCAAGGTGAGCCTTTAGTTGGTTCTGACAGCTTAGCAGGTAAAGCCTACATGAACATTTGTCATAGAATTACAGGAGAAGAAGTTCCTTTATTAGATCTTAATGTGAAATCTGGAATTATGAGCAAACTGGCTCATCTATTAAAGAAAAACTAATGAGGGGGAAGGATTATGAGTTTTGCAGATTTTTTCAAAAAGAAAACTTCCAGTTCTGTTGCAAAAGACAGACTTAAACTGGTTTTAGTCTCTGATCGAGCTAACTGCTCCCCGGAGATTATGGAACAGATTAAAAATGATATCATTGCAGTGATTTCTAAATATGTTGAGATTGATACTGCAGGACTAGATATTAAAATCACCCAGACCGAATCTGAAGGTAATAATGGCAGTGTCCCTGCATTATTTGCCAATATTCCTATTAAAGATCTAAAGACGGGTAAGAAATCATAAGGATGAATTTCCATGTTTAATTTTAAACAATATAACTTTAAAAATCTTAATGTGTCTCTAGTTGTTATTGTGTGTATCTTATCTCTAATCAGTTCATACGCTATAAAATTATCTGGTGGTGATTCTGCTTACATCAGGCAGTTAGCTGGTTTGATTTTGGGATTAATTATAATAGCAGCTGTGGCACTACTGGATTATCATTTTATTGCTCAGTTTGTAGCAGTTTATTATGTGGCGGTAATTATATTACTGTTTTTAGCTAAATATTCTCCGCTAGGAACAGATTTAGGTACCTATTGCTATCGGTGGATTGATTTAAAGGTGATAAATCTTCAGCCATCTGAGTTAGCTAAGATCTCACTTATATTAATGCTCGCAGTACTATTTACTAAATTAGAGACCAAGATGAATAAGTTTTATATAGTTCTACTCTCTGGAGCCATTACAATAGTACCTACTTTACTAATTCTTAAACAGCCTGATTTATCCTCTAGTATGGTAATGGTCTTTGTTTTTGTAACAATGATATTTGCGGCTGGATTAAGTTATAAGATAATCATTCCAACTTTAGGAGTTATGATACCTAGTATTACTGCTTTTGTATGGTACTTGTTTCAACCAGGAGAAAAGATCCTGGTGGAGGCATATCAGGTAAAACGTTTACAAGCTTTTTTAGATCCTGATAACCCAGTTTATGCACTAGGATTGAATTGGCAACAATTATCCTCAATTCAGGCGATAGGTACTGGTAATTTGTATGGTAAGTTATTATCGGAAGGCCCTTCAACTCCTCGTAATTATTCCTCTGTTGGTGTAAATGAAAGTGACTTTATCTGGAGTGTTATTGGCGAAGAGTTTGGCTTTATTGGCGGTTGTTTGATTCTATTATTGTTGGCCATCATCATATTTATGTGTTTGATGACAGCTAGAAAAGCCAAGGACCGTCTTGGAAAATTAATATGCATTGGTATTTCTGCCATGTTTATGTTTCAGGTATTTGCAAATATTGGTGTAGCCACCATGATATTACCAAACACTGGTTTACCTTTACCATTTTTAAGTAATGGTTTAAGTTCGCTTATTAGTAGCATGATTGCAATTGGTCTTGTGCTAAATATTGGTCTACAACAAAAAAACAACGTTAGGGGGTAACAGCTATGAAAATTGGTTTAGTTGCACATGATGCAAAAAAGAAACTTATGCAGAATTTTTGTATTGCTTATCGCGCAATATTAAGCAAAAATGAATTGTATGCAACCGGAACTACTGGTCGACTAATTGAAGAAGTTACAAACCTATCTATTCACAAATATTTGGCTGGCCATTTAGGTGGTGAACAACAGTTAGGTGCACAAATCGAACATAATCAGATCGATATGGTGATTTTCTTAAGAGATCCATTATCTCCAAAATCCCATGAACCTGATGTTAATAATGTAGTACAATTATGTGATACTCACAATATTCCATTAGCTACAAACCTGGCTACAGCTGAGTTATTAATTAAAGCTCTAGACAGAGGTGATTTAGACTGGCGTGAGATTTTCAAATAATATTTAATGTAAAGGAGAGTATGTATGAAAAAAATAATTCCATGTCTCCTTTTGTTTATCTTGATACTAACTGGCTGCAACACACGAGAGGTTGATGTTATATCCTATAAAGATACTTTTTCAACCTCTGAGCCAATTGTAGTAAGCAGTCGTGCTCCTTTATATGCTTCGGATTTATGTGTAATTGCTAAAGATAAACAAGATGAAGCTGATAAAGTAATGAAGAATAGCAGTTCTTCTTTACTGGTAAATCGTTCTACAGGGAAAAGTGTTTTTGCCAATAATGTATTCGACAAAATATATCCTGCCAGTATCACGAAACTGGCAACAGCCCTTGTAGCTTTTCAGCAAAATAGACTTGAGGATACTATTACAGTAAGTTATAATGCCTCCCATATTAAATATTCAGGTGCAAAGCTCTGTGGATTTAATGAAGGAGACAAAGTACCTTTCCGTACTATGTTAAACTCCCTATTAGTCTATTCGGGTAATGATGCTGGAATTGCAATAGCCGAACATCTTGGAGGTAGTGAAGAGAACTTCGCCAACATGATGAATCAGGCAGTTAGTAAGATTGGAGCAACCCATAGTAATTTTGTAAATGCACATGGTCTCCATGATGATAATCATTATACTACAGCCTATGATATATATTTAATATTTAATGAGTTGCTAAAATACGATGAATTTCGATCCATTATCGAACAACCTTCTTATAAAGCTGAATATGTAAGTTCAACTGGAAGAGAAGTAGCTCGTATATTCAAAAATACCAACATGTATCTTTCTGGCGGGACCAAAGCTCCTAATTCCATTACCGTATTTGGTGGCAAAACAGGAACAACAAACGAAGCAGGTTACTGCCTAATTCTTCTAAGTAAAGACAAAAAGGAAAATGAGTATATTTCTACAGTTTTTAACGCGAAATCAAGATCAGATTTGTATAAAAAAATGAATCATCTATATTCCATGATTGAAGAATAGTACAATTATGAAAGAACAAAATCCTGCATTATTGGAATGTAGGATATTTGTTCTTTTCTTTTCATACTTTTCTATTTTATAATAATGTTTTCTAATTAAGTCTGACAATTTCATATATTTTTTTAATATAGTAGGATTACTAGTTGTTTTTTTGGTATATTTATTCTATAATTTAATCATAAACTTTTTTTCTTTTGTACATATAACACAAATACAGTCACATAAGGAGGAGTTATTATGATTCATATTATTGCAGGTGAAAAAGGTAAAGGAAAGACCAAATTGCTTATTGCAAGAGCGAATGAAGATGTTCGTAGTATCAATGGTAATCTTGTTTATATTGATAAAAGCAATAAGCATATGTATGAACTAAGCAACAAGATTCGTCTTATTAATTCCAGAGATTATTTATTAAATAATGCAGATGAGTTTTTAGGTTTTATTAGTGGAATATTATCCTGTGATCATGATGTTGAGAAGATTTATTTTGATAGTTTGTTAAAAATCGCTAATCTTGATGAAAATGCAGATTTAGAACCAGTACTAACTAAATTAAATGCTATTTCCAATCTGTTTAACATAGAATTTGTAGTATGTATATCTGTTCCAAAGAATCGTATCCCTGATAGCTTTTCAGATCAGATAATTGCAGTCTTATAATGGCTCCTTAACTATTGAATGGTTGTATCTTTTTTTCCGAAGATACAACCATTTTTATCATTACTGGTTATTTGATATTCTTCCACAAAAGCTGATGGCATATAAGCCGCAAATTCCTATAACTGCATAGATAATACGTGAGATAGCAGTCATATTACCAAAAATAACCCTTACTAAATCAAAACTAAAGAAGCCAATTAGACCCCAATTTATAGCACCAATAATGACAAGTATCAAAACAATGTAATCTAAGGTTTTCATGTCATACCTCCTTTTGCTTTCTATCACTATTGTAACCAAATAAGTCTTTATTATGCAAAATATTCTTCTTTGACATATGCGTTAAGAAAAAGTATAATTAAATAAATATGAATATTATTTTATTTTTATGATTTTTAGGAGGTTACTTACCTTGGCAGAGCAAAAAAAGGTAGTAAAATTTAGAAGACCGCTGAATATAAATCTTGGTGTTATATTATTTCTTGTCATCGTTATCTACATTGGAGTTCAAATTTATTTTTTCTTAGGAAGTGAACAACTTTCCGTTTACGAAGTAACAGAGAACCATATATCTGATGATAATTCATATCAAGGATTAATAATTCGAGATGAAACCGTACTTAAAAATAAACAGGCAGGCTATATCAATTACTATATAGCCGATGGTAAGAAGATAGGGAAGGGAACTACTGTTTATACTTTAGATAAGTCAGGAGATATGTATAACCTTTTATCTAACGCCGAACAAGGGACAAGCCTTAGTAACAGTGATATAACAACAATACGTAAATGTATAGCTTCTTATCAAAATTCTTATAATGAAAGTGATTATAAAACAGTTTATAATTATAAATATGATATTGATAGTACTGTACTTGAAGTTACTAATGTGAATATGTTAAAGACCTTACATGAATTATTAAGTAAGTCTGATAAAAAAGGTAGTTTTTCTGTTGTTAAAGCTGAATCCAGTGGCATCATTTCTTATTATACAGATGGATATGAATCTGTTACACTGGATACATTTGAGGATTCTATGTTTGACGTCAGTAAATACAAGAAAGAACAACTTCGTTCTACTGATAAGAAAGAAGCTAATGCACCAGTCTACAAACTTGTCAAATCAGAGAAATGGAGTATTGTAATTCCTCTTACTGATGAACAGTATAAAACTTTGGAAAAGAAAAAATATGTTCGACTAACACTCCTATCAGATAAACTAGAGACTTCAGCAGGCATTACATTTTTAGATAAGAACAACAAGAAATATGCTGTACTGCATATGACAGAATACATGTCCAAATTTGTAGATGAAAGATTTATTAACATTGAGATTGGTTCTAACAGTGCAACCGGTTATAAAATTCCTGTAACCTCAATTTGTGAGAAGGATTTTTATAAGGTACCTAATGATTATATTACTAAAGGTGGCAATGACAATAGCTATGGCGTTGTCAAGTTATCTTACTCCAAAAACGGAGAAGCTTCTACTGAATTTATTGAGACAGATCTTTTCTATCAGGATGATAAATTCAGCTATATCGATATGTCAGTCGCTAACAAAGGAGATGTCATTCTTCTCCCTGGTTCCAAAGGGACAGATAATACGTATAAGTTATCTAAGACTGGAACACTAAAAGGAGTATTTAATGTTAACAAAGGTTACCCGGTATTCAGACGTATAGAGGTTCTGTATGAGAATAATGAATATTGCCTTATCAAAATGGACACCTCCATGGGGTTGAATAATTTTGATCACATTATAATTAATGTAGATTTAGCAAAGAAACAGAACTACGTACAGTATTAATTACACTGAAAGATATTATTTAATAGATACATGTCAGGAAGGTGAGACACATGATTAAAGACAACTTAGCAGATGTAGAAAAAAGGATTCAGGCTGCTTGTGACAGAGCTGGCCGAGACAGAAAAGAAGTAACTTTAATTGCAGTAAGCAAGACGAAACCGGTTTCAATGATAGAAGAAGTCATGGAGATGGGTATTGTCGATTTTGGTGAGAATAAAGTGCAAGAACTATGCGAAAAAGAAGGAATAATTAAAACCCCTTTGAATTGGCATATGATAGGACATTTACAACGTAATAAGGTTAAGAACATTGTAGATAAGGTATGTCTAATTCACTCTGTAGATTCTCTAAGACTTGCCGAACAAATCAGCGAGGAAGCTCAGAAGAAGAACACCACAACAAATATCTTAATTGAGGTTAACATAGCCAATGAGGACACCAAATTCGGAATCTCAAAGGAGGATACTCTACCATTGATACTTGAAATATCCAAACTCCCAAACATAAAAATTAAAGGCCTTATGACCATTGCTCCTTTTGTGGAGAATCCTGAGGATAATAGAGTACACTTCTCGAATTTACGCAATTTACTTATTGACATAAAATCTAAAAACATCGATAATATTGATATAGATATACTTTCAATGGGAATGACTGGAGACTTTGAAGTTGCAATTGAGGAAGGTGCTACAATGGTTAGAGTGGGCACTGGAATATTTGGTCAGCGCAATTATAATATATAGAATACTGATTTGAGGACAATAGTTATTTGGATAGGAGATATGTATTATGTCAAATATAATAAAGAATTTCTTAGGTTATTTAAAACTGAATGAAGATAGCGAATTTGATGAATTTGAAGAAGAATTTGAAGAAAATGAAAGAAAAAGATTAGCTAAGGAAGAAAAGGAACGTAGAAAACAGAATAATGATATTAAAGCCCAGCAACTAATGGAGCGTAAGGCTACCAGGGCTCAAGCACCCCGCGCCATGGAAGAAAGTGATCCTTTAATTCCTGAACCACGTAAGGAAAGGAGCGTTAGAATGGAACGTACTGCATCTAATAAGATAGTGCCTATACGTACTACTCCAAAAGGGTTAGAAGTATGTATTATGAAGCCATCCTCATTTGAAGATTCTCAGGATATTTGTGATATGCTGTTAACCGGCCGAGCATCTGTTGTCAACTTAGAAGGTTTCGATCCGTTAGATGCTCAAAGAATTATGGATTTCATTTCCGGTTGTGTTTATGCAATAAATGGTAAACTACACCAGATATCCAAATATATATTTATCTTTTCACCAGATACCATCGATATTTCCGGCGATTACTTAGAGCTAGTACCTGATGATAGTTTCGAAGTACCTACAATAAATAAGGATTTTTAAATATTATGACAGGATTAATAAAAGAAGCATTCTATATATTCATTCTCATTTTGGAATATAGTGTATTTGCTTATATTATATTGTCCTGGATACCTAGTTTGAAGGGATTTAGGAATCTAGTTAGTCGATTCTTAGATCCTCTCTTTAGTATAATTCGATATTTATTAAAACACTCTATATTTCGTACTACTCAAATTGATATCACTCCTCTTATTGCACTCTTTATTCTTTCTTATTTTCAGACAGTACTTATATGAGGTGTATATTATGATTAGAGAAGAAGAATTATTTCTAAAGCGTATCCATGAACTGGTATATCTAGCAGATACTAGGGGTTATACAACAGTGACAGACTTTCTTGATTTGAATGAAAGTAATCTATTCTTGAATCATCTGAAGGAACTCCCCAACGTACAATACAAATTCTGGGGTGGTTATGCAGATGCTGAACGCAAGCGTTTAGCTTTTTATCAGGCAGATGATAATCTGCTTGAAGAATTCAATATAAGTATTATAAAGATTATCCCTAATAATGCTAAATTCGCTGATTCTTTGACCCACAGAGACTTCCTTGGTTCAATAGTAGGCCTTGGTATAGATCGTGGTAAAATAGGCGATATTTTAATAAAGGATAACATAGGGTATCTGTTTGCGGAAAAGACCATTGGTTCCTATATAGTAGACACTCTAACAAAAATTAAGCACACATATGTGAGTTGCTCTTTCACACAATTAGAAGAGATTGATATCACCCCTTCCTACCAGGAAATTAGAGGAACAATTTCGTCTGCACGGTTAGATGCAATTTTAGCATTAGCGCTAAAAACTTCTCGTAGCAGTATAACTGGATTGATATCTGGTGGCAAGGTCTTTATTAATAGCCGTTTAGTTACTCAAAACAGTGCTTCATTAAAGGAAAATGATATCATTTCCGTACGTGGGCATGGTAAATTTATTTACTGTGGTATAACAAACCAAACAAAAAAGGGACGCCTTTACGCCACTATATTACGTTATGTTTAGGAGGATAAATATGTTAACACCAATTGAACTTCAGGGAAAAGTATTTAAAACAGGTTTTGGCTATGACAAAAAGGATGTAGAAGCCTTTTTAAAAGAAGTTGTTGACGACTATGAAAGCCTATACAAAGAGAATCTGGATCTTAATGACAAAATAAATGTATTGAGTGAAGGTGTTCAATATTATAAATCCATTGAGAAAACTCTTCAAAAAGCCTTAGTATTAGCAGAGAAGACTGCACAAGATACAGAAGCTGCCGCTTCTAAACGAGCAGAAGCATTGATTTTGGATGCTGAGAAAAAAGCTTCAATGATTCAACAAGAAGCGTTATCTAAGGCAGATAGTATTACGACTACTGCATTAAATGAAGCCAAACTTATGCAACTTGATGCCAGAAAAACTCTTGATCAGCTAAAGCTACAGATAACCTCTCTAGTACAACAATTTGAACACTATAAAATTCAATATAAGCAATTACTTACTACTCAAACTGAATTATTAGAAAAAGATGCCTTTATCTTGGATCTCACTTCTTTAAAGGAGCAGCTTTCTTCAGTTGAAACAGAGGAGACTTCTGTTGAGATTACCAGAGAGAACACTACTTATGGAGATACTGATGATTCTTACGAAGAAAGCACTAATACGCAACAAAATCAATATATTATACGTGATATTGCTCCCGATGAATCCCAGGTATTTACAGAGAACACGTCAGCAAAGGAAACTATCCAAACAAATGATATGACTAAGATAGACACAAAACCTGCTGATGACTATGACGATCTTCCTACCATTGATTTAGCCAGTATTATGGCCGAAGCAAAAAAAGAAGCAGAAGAAGAGACGCAGACTGAAACTGACGATAACACTGATTACGACTATGTCAATCACAGTGATGATCAGGAAGAGGTTAGTGAACAGGATTTATTAGATCAGCTATTTTCAGTCAATCCTAAGAAAAAGACGAATAAAAAGAATATCTCAGGCACAGCTGATGATTTTGAGTTCTTAGATATCTAATTTAGAGAGTAAAGGTAAAGAACGTTCTTTTAGAGCGTTCTTTTTTCAAACAAACCTTTTCTTTTTCCACTAAGTAAAGTAAAATATATGTTGTTGAATACTACATATAACGCAGAAAGGAACACAATATGACAATTGATTTTCCTATGACAACCACGGAGAATAGAACTCTAACTATTAAAGAAAACAATTCTCCTATCTATAATATAGTATTAGAGAATTCCTTTGACCAATTAGTTCAGGAATTATACGCTCTTACTCTGTCTGGTAAAAAGGCTTGTATTGTATCTGATACGAATACCGCAAATCTTTATTTGCAGAGCATAACTGAACTAGCAACCAAGTATGTAAAAGAAACTATTTCCTTTGTATTCCCTGCAGGTGAGGACTCAAAGAACCTAGATACCGTTCAAAAACTATATGAGCATCTTATTAAGGCACATTTTGATCGAGGCGATCTACTTATTGCGCTAGGTGGAGGAGTGGTAGGAGATTTGACCGGTTATGTAGCAGCCACGTATCTAAGAGGAATTCGATTTATGCAGGTTCCCACTACTTTATTAGCCATGGTAGACAGTAGTATCGGCGGTAAAACCGGTGTCGACTTTAATGGATATAAGAATATGGTTGGTGCATTTTATCAACCCAAATCTGTCTATATTAACTTAAATACATTAAGAACTCTTCCTAAGCGTGTATATTATAGTGGATTTGGAGAAGTTATAAAGTATGGTTTGATCGGTGATAAAAACTTTTATGAATGGTTAAACTCTCATTCAAATGAACTACTTAATTATGATGAAACAGCTGTTGCCACCATGGTATATCGATGCTGTTACCACAAACAAATCACAGTGGAAAAAGACCCTACGGAAAAAGGAGAACGTGCCCTTCTTAATCTGGGCCACACTCTAGGACATGCTATTGAAAAGTTAAAAGATTTTCAACTTTTACATGGAGAATGTGTTGCCATTGGAATAGTTGCCTCTGCTTTTATCTCTGCAAAACGAGGTTATATCACAGATGAGGAACTAAAAAGTATTGAGAACACCTTACAGGCTTATCAACTACCGATACGAACCTCGGCTTTAGACGCTGAAGCAGTCTTAGCTGCATCTAAAAATGATAAAAAGATGTCCTCAGGCAAGATTAAGTTCGTCCTGATGGACTCCATGTGTCACAGTGTGATAGACTCCACTGTTACAGACAGCGAGCTATTAGCTGCAATAAACTATGTTCTTCAATAAAAGCGAATAGGAAAGGTAATGTAATGAAAAAGAAATTTGGACCCATCTGGGTTGTATTATTAGTATTCTTGGATCAAATAACAAAATATTGGGCTAGAACCTCACTACAAGAAAATGGGCCTATCGATATAATAAATGGTGTCTTTAGTTTTCAATACCTCGAAAATCGAGGGATTGCCTTTGGACTATTTCAAAATAAATTCTACTTCTTTGTTATACTTACAGTTATCATTTTGGCAGCCATTGTATTCTTTTACTATAAGCTACCTGATGAGAAAAGATACCGTCCATTACAATTCTGCTTAATATTTATCGCAGCTGGAGCCATTGGGAATATGATTGACCGCGTGATGTTAAACTATGTAGTAGACTTCCTGTATTTTAATTTAATAAACTTCCCAATTTTCAACGTAGCAGACTGCTATGTTACGGTTTCAGAATTTGCATTACCAATCCTTCTTCTATTTTATTATAAGGAAGAAGATCTTCATTTTTATAAAAGAGGTAATAAATAGATGTTTGATTGTAAAGAAGATTCCAGTGATAATATATTAGAATTCATAGTTGAGGAATCTGATAAAAATGAACGTATTGACAAGTTTATTGCCCTTCAATGGGAAGATGTCACTCGTTCTTTTATACAAAAACTGATTAAAGATAACCTTGTCCTAGTCAATGATAAGGTTGTAAAAGCAAACTACAAGGTATCTTACAACGATAGAATTGTAATACACGTTCCCGATTTAGAACCATTAGAAGTGACTTCAGAGAATTTATCACTTGATATTGTTTATGAAGATTCTGATATTATTATTGTGAACAAGGGTAAGGATATGGTAGTACATCCAGCACCAGGGCATCTAAACGGTACACTAGTAAATGGTTTATTATATCATTGTAAAGACGAATTATCCGGTATTAACGGCGTTATGCGACCAGGTATAGTTCATCGAATTGATCGCAATACCACCGGACTTTTAGTGGTATGTAAAAATGATAAAGCCCACAATAGTCTAGCTGAACAACTAAGTGTCCATTCTATTACACGGAAATATGTTGCTATTGTATATGGTTCCTTTCATGACCTAGAAGGCACTATAGAAGGTCCAATTGGTAGGCATCCTGTGGACCGAAAGAAAATGGCAATCAATTATAAAAATGGTAAATCCGCTGTAACCCATTATAAAGTACTGGAGCAGTTTGCAGGTAAATATTCCTTTGTTGAATGCCAATTAGAAACAGGCCGAACCCATCAAATACGTGTTCATATGGCAAGTATCGGTCACCCTCTGTTAGGGGATGATGTATATGGTCCCTCCAAATGCCCATATACCTTGGAAGGCCAAACTTTACATGCAAAAACACTTGGATTCATTCATCCAACTACAAATTCTTATGTAGAGTTTGAAGCTCCTTTACCAGATTATTTTGAAGAACTACTAATTAAATTAAGACATTTGAAATAATAAAACCTTAAACTAAATAATGAAATGGGGTAATATTATTGAAAAGAAAAGCCTTGAATAATATTCAAACATGGTTTCAATCCCAGACACGAAAGCCTCTATTTATTAAGGGGCCAAAAGGTGTTGGAAAAACAAGATTAGTGACAGATTATTTAGCCACCAATTCAGAAAATAAGATATATATGAATTTGGAGCTGAATCCAGGTTTATTAGATTTATTAGATCCCACTAATATTAAACACACGCTCAATTCCATTGCTACCTATTTCACGGTGGATACATCTAAAAATACTATTATAATACTGGATGAATGCCTGTTATGTGAATCTTTTATTTCACAATTAAGTACTTATAGGGAAAACCTATCTTCGTTGCGGTTTATCTTTATTTCTAGTTATCCCTTAACCATTACACTGGATACAGACACATGTGAGATACTCACATTGTACCCACTAGATTTTGAAGAGTTTTTAGAGGCTAGTAATAACCAGTGGTATATCTCTGTAATTCAGGAACATTATAAAACTTTAAAACCTATCCCCAATATCGTCCATAACGATATACTAAATATCTTTTATGATTATCTGTTAATAGGTGGAATGCCCGCCGCGATAAATGAATACTTGGCTCTAGAATCCATCTTGAATGTTTCTGAGTTACATTACTCCATAATGAACCACCAGCTTAATAGTCTACGACTTCATAATTCAGAAAGCAGCTATAGTAAATTAGAATCCCTGTATCAAACCTTGGACCTGCAGCTATCTAAGAAAAATAAAAAATTTAAATATAATATGATTCGTAAAGGCGCCACAAGAAATCAATATCTGTCAGAGACTAAGACGTTAGAAGACTACGGGCTTATCCTTTCCTGTATTCCAATGGAAGAGAGTATCATTGGTCAAAAACTATATCTCTACGATGTTGGTATCCTTGTATCAAAAGCTAAAATGAATCTCTCCTGCAAAGAGTTAAGCCCTAATACTGAGCAGTATAAAGGCTTCATTGAAAACTATGTGGCCCAGTGTCTAGTTACCAATGGACATTCCCTTTACTTTTGGGAATCTGGTTCACAAGCTAAGATAGACTTTATCCTTAAAGTTCAGGGTACCTATATTCCTATTGAAGTTTATAGCGATGAACATACCAAATCAAAATCTGTAAACATATTTACCAGTACATATCAGATTCCGTACTCCATTAAAATATCTCCTAAGAATTTCGCAAAGCATCACAATATCCAGTATGTCCCTTTATATGCTACGTTCTGCATTTAACTTATTGACATATTAGTTCTATTGAGGTAGAATTAATATGTCTTTTTAAATCTACAATAGTAGTTTTATATTACTAAATGAATCATCTTGTACATTATGCAAAATATCATTTTCTATTATTGTAGTATACATCTAGATATTTAAAACTAAACGTCATATAAAATGCTTATTCTACAGAAGTCGTACATTCGAAGGAGCGTACATTTATGAAAGAAATCAGGTTACATGAAGGTGAATTGAATATTATGGAACTTCTTTGGTCAAACAAATCACTTGCTGCAAAGGATATTGCAAAAATCATAAAGGAATATATAGGTTGGGAGAAGAATACTACCTATACAGTGATAAAACGTTTGATTGAAAAGGGAGCTGTGATTCGTGAGGATCCAGGGTTTATCTGCAAAGCAACCATTTCAAAACGTACGGCTCAAATTACAGAGACGAGAGCACTTCTAAACAAGTTTTACAATGGTTCTTTATGCAATTTCTTTTCTGATTATGTCAAACAACAGAATTTGACGTCACCAGAAATAATGGAATTACAACGCATTTTATCTGAGCAAAGACTATAAAACACATAAGAGATATTCTACTTACATAATATAACCTCTATTAATTCAAATTCATTCTATGTATTTGGGTATAATTAGAGGTTTTTCTTTGAAATTATACAGAAGAGATGATAATATTTTTACGAGGGGCGTTATTATGGGGAGACTATTTTCATCGACATATTTGGATAGTTATTTGTTAGAACATCATTATATTAATTATACAAGTATCATCTTAGCAAATGATTCAGATGTATTATATGAAAAATATAAAGATGGAATTAATTCTGATACAAAACAGAATATTTCCTTTCTTATTCCTGGCATAATAAGTGTCTTAATTGGAATTGCTATAGATCGACATTATCTAAAAAGTGTGGAAGTTCCAATCCGAACAATTTTACCAGAATTTGATTTAAGAAAAGATCATCTGCATCGGGTTATTAAGATTAAACATTTACTTTCCATGAGTTCTGGCCTATTGTGGAGCAGTAGTATGCATTGGCTTCGACCTATTTACAATGACTTATTAAATCTGGATAATACATCAGAGGTATTAAGTGATATCTTAGTTGCAGATGTACCAGGATTGAATTTTACTTATAAAGAATGGGATTACATTTTATTAGCTGTTATTTTAGAAAAAGTCTTGAATGTGTCTCTAAATGATTTTTGTCAAGAAGCTCTGTTCAATCCTTTAGGCATACACTTATCGGATAATGACTTTTTTCTTTCTAGTAAGACAATTATCTATGATTTACATACTAAGCAAAATCATTTTTCTTGTTCAGTAAATGACATTCTTAAACTATCACATTTGCTTTTGAATAAAGGTTTCTATGAACATAAGAAGATATTATCCATTGGATATATGAGAGAAATGTTTCAACCACAAAAATCGTGTAATGAATATGGATACCTTTGGTCTTTATATCCATTTGGCAACGCAATTATCGGAAAATGTTGTCAATCTCTCATATTAAATCCGGAATTACACATCAGTTATTTACTTTTGTTACAAAATACATCTAAAAAGATGGAGTATCGAGGTATCTATGCCAAACTATTAGAAAACATACTAAATCATTAAGAGAAGGTTCGTGATTAGTTTTAAATAGAAGATTTTATCTTTTATTGAGAATAATTATCATCTAAGTGTCTTAAATTAGAAGAATAATTAAGTAGTAATTATTAAATAAAGCTACTATAGAACCTAGTAATTTTAAGACTACTAAGCATAGTACTGTGACTTAGTTATATCAATGATCTGGTTATGTAAAAATATCTCTTTAAATCCGCAAGTAACATACGAGCGAATTAATAGAATGATTTTTCTATGCGATTATTATACGCAATACAGAATGTATCAAGATTTCTAACGGTATTATTATTAAAGACATATGTATGGGCTATGATACAGTAATTTTATATCATAAAAAATCCTAGTGCCAAGATACTATAGAAAGAGAAAGCACAACGCAAATTAATGAAACAATTTAATAAACCTTCATTTAATTAGCATCTTTTTTCAATTAATAGGTTAAGGTGTTAAACCTTACCTATATCAGGACTGAAAGAGCCTGCATCCCCTTACTTGATAAAAGTCCTACCGTATTATTCGTTAAACTTGCGTTTCGCGAATAGTTCTTGTAGTGAAATTATTATTTATCTTAATAATTTCCCTTTTCTTATATATCTTGTTACATTGATCATATACCCATACTTTATTACTGTTTTCTATTGAAAAGTTCCCTAAATAGAATTTAGGTACATAATGCTGTTTTATCTTTGTTTGATCAGCCATATAACTATCCTCCTCCATTTAGATATAAAAAAAGCTCTCTCAATATTTAACGTTATATGGTTGCAAGCTACTCAGTTAATACCATAGAGGGCGCCAATAGCGCCTTCTTCTCCTCTAAAACACAATAGGTTGGTAAG
>JAEYPA010000125.1 GCA_023411225.1 Bacillota bacterium | reverse complement strand
GGGCGTCCCTCCGCCATAAGTGGTTTCAGATAGTTCTCCAACCTTACGCTGTTCCCAAGCACCATTAAAACCTGTAAATCTAATATCTGGTTCTTTCGTAATTTTCTCGTCCATCCATACTCTCCTTAGCGTTCTTTTTATCTATCACCTTTCTATTCCTCCTTTTTAATTCTGTCTGCCATCTTATAAAATGCCTTCCTAAATTCAATACGATATTTCACCCAAGTTAATTCCGCAATTTCTTTATCAGCAATTTGCTTATAATCAGTTTTTGCCGCATTCATAATTGCAGTCAATTCTCCTTGTTTATCCATATCTTCTTGTTCAATTTGATGTTTTCGTATCAATTTCTCTAACTCTAACGGCTTCATACAATTATCCAAACCCCAAGTTCTAACAAAAGATGTAATAAGTTTTATATCGGTATTTTTTTGTGCACTTTCCATTGCCTGATTCATTTTTTCAACATTTCTTGGCGCTGGATAGCTGTCAAATTCATATTCTTTTGAAAATATTCTTGATACAAAGTTTCGAACCTTAGATTTTTCACCTTCATTATCAGATTTAGCTATTTCAACATGTATTTCATCTCTAGTAATTTCGGCCTTTTTCATTTCATTTGCATGTACCTCATCAGCCATTCTTGCAATCAATTCAACAAGATAATCATAATTAATGGTAACATCATGAATGTGTATCATAGATAAATTTATCTGAGATATATCAACATTTTCCCGCTTCGCCCGACGTTCCTTTAATTCACCTGCAAGGACCGTAGTAAGAATGACTTCCTGTTCCTCGCTAATCCCAATGCGTTTATAAAAATCTTCTGGATTATCATATGCTGAAACTGGATTCTTTTCATCATCTTCCGTATACTGTTTTAACTGGCTGAGTAAACGGTTGTAGTCCTTCAAGCAATCAAATACTTCATCCTGTCCTTTTTCACTTGGTGGTAGTTGTATAAATTCACTTGTAAGTGTTGAAAGCTTTTTGACCACATTCTGCAATTCTGCTTCAACTTTACTATATGGCATAGATATAATTCCGGATTCTTCATTTTTACCTTTTAAATCTTCAAGTGTGAGCTGTTCATCTGCCGATGCTCGATTTGAATAAATAGCAAACGCTTTATTCATTTCATACTCATTTTGTTCTGGCCAACGATAATTCACAATATTTCCCTTGGGTTTATCAATGGTATTATGAATTCGATTTGTACGGGAGTAGGCCTGAATCAAATTGCCACCTTTTAGTGTTCTATCTATATATAAGGTATTTAACTCTGGTGCATCAAATCCAGTTAATAACTGATCGATTACAATGACTAAATCCAAATATTTACCGTCGTCTGCTGTCTTATTCAAACGCCTCACAACATCTTCTGCATACAATTTTACAGTTGTCATATCAAAAACCGTCCCAAACATTTTATTATAAACTTTAATTGCACGATGCAAATTTGAATTTATAGCAAGTTGATTCATACCATTTGATGTATCCGCCGAAAAACTTACTGCAACTTTCAGGCGTTCTTCTTCCGGTCTTTTTGCATTCTCTTCTTCAAACTTATCAAAATATTCCATTGCTCTTGGTGTACTTACTTTATTGCCACCCACATGAACCGTAAATAGTGCATTATATTTACCATTATTAGACCGTTCTTTCCAATGATCAATGATGTCCTTGACTACTAGTTCAACATGCTCTGGGCTAGAATCATAAACACTGCCACGAACATTATCGTCTATATCATCTTCCGTTGGATCCTCTGGTGCTTTTATTGTTTCTTTAAATTCCACCTTAAATCCTAAGACATTTTTATCTGCAATCGCTTCTTTAATCGTATAGGAATGCAGTATTTCACCAAATATCTCCTTTGTCTCTGGAAATTTAGGGGTACCCGTATATCCTATCCATGCAGAATTTGGAACCATTTTACGAATTGTTTCAAGCATTCCTTCATTCTCTGCTCCATCCCCTGTTGAACGGTGAGCCTCATCTACAATAAAAAGGATATTTCCTTTTAGTGGTTTAAATGTAGGGCGTAGTACATACCTGGACATTTTTTGAATACTTGTAACAATAATATTTTTGTCACTTTTTTTCGTTAGTTTTGTATCTAAATCATTAACGTTAGCTGTATCACTTACAACACCTGACTTCCCCTCAAAACCTGCAACGGGATCATAGGCTTTATAGGCATCTGCTGTCTGCGTTGTAAGTGCAATACGGTCAACCAAAAATACGACTTTATCAACGTTAGACAATCGACTTGCTAACCATGCCGTCTTAAAACTTGTAATTGTTTTTCCAGACCCGGTTGTATGCCAAATATATCCTAATTTACCTTCATCAAACATAAATTTGTACCGTCTTACTTTATCAAGTACACGCCTTGTAGCATAAACCTGATATGGACGCATAACCTTAATGCATTCTTTATTTTTGGTACCATCGAGCACTATATATCTCGTTGCCAAATCATGCGCCATTGGAATGGACAAAACTTTATCTGCAAAAGTCTTCCACGAACGAATAGGTCTAGCATCATCTTCATCTTGCCAATTAAAAGCAAATGCACGATTAAAGTTTTCAAGCGTTGTATTGGCCATATATCGAATATCATATGGTGTCATTGCAATTAAAATCTGTAAAGTACTAAAAATCCCACTATACTGCTTCTCTGCAATATACTGTTCCATCTGGTTTAAAGATTCTGTTGTACTATGAAGTGCTTTTTTTAATTCAATTTGTATAATTGGTAGACCATTAATCAGTAGTGTAACATCAAATCGACGCTCTGGCTTTCCATCAATAACCTTTACACGCTTAATCTGATTTACCACTTGATACACCGTATTGCCACCGCCTACTTGTGCCTGATCAAACACCGTAAGAAATACATGCTTCCCGTTATCAAGATCAATCTCTATTTCTGAAACTCCATTTACTCCATATAAAAACTGTCCCGCCTGATATGGTGTCTCTATACCAGAAATAATCTTTTTTACCTGATTAAATTCTGTAATAGATAATGGATTGTCAAGTCGAGCTTGATTGTTTTGTTCTAGTATAATTTTAAAATTATCCCACAATTGCTCAGTTGTTTTAATTTCTTCTTTGTATTCCCACTGTTTCACTCCACCAATTTTTGTCAAATACATTATGACTTCTTTTTCAAAATCTAATTCGGATTGACTTTTCACTTTATGAACACCCCTTTACACTTTCTTCCAATATTTCATTTGTAAACAACTCCATCAGTTTTGAATATTCGCTTAACTCACTTTGCAATTTTAATGTTTTTATATAAATTGCTCCTATTTTTCTCTGCTCTTCTATCGGAACAATTGGTATCATGATTTCACCAAGTGATTGGAGTGGAATTCGAAGAATTGGTCCACTCCCCTGTAACTTCTTTTCTTTTTGATACTTTACACTCTTATATACATTAAACAAGAAAAGGAAATATCCTTTATCTAATTGCTGCTCATCTAATTCAAGTTTGGTAAAATTAAGTGACAGTACTTTTCCAGCATTTTTTGTACTTACCAGAGTTGCACACTGTAATGAATTGCTAATCACAACATCCCCTGCCATTAGTGCATGATTGTTCTTAAGAGCCACGTGTTGATCCTCTATGCTGATTCCTTCGTGCTTATAATCTTCCGTAAAAGATGACTGATCATAAAACTGTATTTCTTGATTTTCGATCTGATATTGCGCTCTTGTTGGATTTATTCCGGGAATAAAAGTAACAAACTCTCTTAACTGCTTTAAATTCAATTCCATGCCTCCTATACTCACATGATTTTTTGTAATATTTACATATTACTATTAAATCACACATTCTATCTTGCGTCAATTATTTTTTGTAATATTTTTATATTTCATTTTATCAAGTATAAAAAGAGCCATTAACAAAAACATATTGACTATGTCCTTATTAATGGCTGTCTTTTATAATCTCCGCGAATTTATCAATCTCCGCGTAATATTATACCTATTTCTCGCACCTGTCTGTGGGAACAGAAATCCCTTGCAAACCGTTACAAAACCGCCTGCGGGAATCCATTCCAAAACAAATGCCCATTTTACGGACTTTCTAGGCCTTCCGAGATAGCAGACAGACAGTCTCTACATGCGCGGCTGTCTACCGCAGATATTGGAGCAGGCGGAGAAAAAAGAATGCGAAATTGTTGCCTCCCGAAGGGGGTTCGGGTTTTCTTTCCCCGGAGTTTCATGAAGTATATATTTTAAATCGATTAGTTTATTCTTAAAATCAAAGGTATGGTAAATACAATCATTAATCAACTACTACCATAAACACATCATAGATTTGCATTTCTTATAAAAATAGCTTGAATATTATTTTTTATATATTCCTTATAGTTTTCTGGTTTAACTGGAAAAATAGCTGTAAACATATTTACCTGAAAATCAGTAGATACAAAGGTTCCATATAGTTTGAAAAAAATGCTGAATTTCTGAAAGTTCTCAAACTCTCTTAGCCACTCTCTTGAATTATCAAATGCATAATACATACTAGAGATCCTGTTTTTTAATTCCCATATATTTTCATCTTCAAATAATAATTGTTTTTCTAGATAGTTCAAACACCTTTCTAGATACTTATCTTTTCCGAGTACGTTAATTTTCTCATTCGTTTCAATATTTTCATCGTTCAATAACTCAAAATATATTTTTAATAAGAGCAATGTCCAATCAAAACGATCGTATAGTTTATACTCTCCACCTCTTTGATTATTTATAGTAATTGGCTGTTCCTGCCACTTCCCACCCTCTAGTTTATCCTGTTCGATCTTTTCTTTCTTAAAATTCTCTATTTCAGCTACGTTTAATAATAAATTATAGTAATACTTTGGTTTCTGATTCTTATCATCATAATCATAATGTAATGTTATCCATCGTTTTTCAGTATCTTCTCTATACACTTTAAGATTTCTACACCAAAGCATATGCCCACCTAACGTTCTGCCTAAGCTGATAATTCTTTTAATTTCAATTTCATCTAGTTTTGCAATAATACTAGCGTTGTATATTGATGGGCCGATGTAATCCGATGACAATATATATTTCAATTTTTCATCTTCTATTTCATATAAAGAATAATACTTATCTTTTCCACAACCTTCTTTAATTTCATGTTTCAAAGTTATATCATCCTTATAAAATTGTTCTTTTAAGGCTTGATATAATCCAA
>JAEYPA010000075.1 GCA_023411225.1 Bacillota bacterium | reverse complement strand
GCATTATACACTGCGACTTCAAATAAATATCCAGAGCATACAATAACTTTTGCCCCACCTTCTACTGCTAAATCAAATGTCGTTTCAAAGGCAGCTGTAGCTTTTTCAGTAGGCTGATAATACTTATAAGTAATATCATGTTCCTCTGCATAAGCTTTCATACCCTCCCATGCACTTTGATTAAATGATTTATCATCAATAGTACCTACATCAGTAATCAAAGCCAATTCGTAAGATTTTGATCCGCTTGCACCACATGCTGTCAGTACAAACATTGCAACTAATATACTAAGTACAGCCATTACCCGTTTCATGAAATATCTCCCTATTATTTTATCAGTATTTTTTGTGCAATTAGGATAATATCATAAAAAAACGGGGCATTCAACCCCGTTTTCAGATATTACATTATTTACCGTTATTTAATTCCGTTTATTTTACAACAATTCTGATAATTTTGCTTTCCGTACCATACTGTCTTTTTCCCTTAATAGTTTTATATGGTCTCACTTTTAAATAATACACCTTCCCTCTTTTCAGTCCGGTTTTTGTGAATGACTTCGCCGTTGTTCTTCCCCATGATTTATAGGTTCCACTTTTTGAAGTGGAATAATAAACATTATATCCAGAAGCATAGGAGGATTTACTCCACCGGACAACAATCTTTCTACTATAAGAGGAGGCCTTGAATCCACTTACTTTCTTTGGAACAATGTTAAAATATACTGTTTTGGTTCCAGTCAGGTTTGCTCCAATTCCTGTAATGACTATCTTAGCCTGTCCAGGTTTTATATTGCTTGTATATTTCACCTTATAATCAACATTGTTTACCAAGGTCTTGGTACCACTTTTTATTGTTAAAGAAGGTTTTTTTGTCTTTCCTGAATAGCTTTGGTTACTAATCTTTGCCACTGTACAGGTACTAATATTACGTTTTATGATCTGAAATCTGGTAGTAAGCGTTCCGAAGGTATTACGCTTTCCGGTTACCATTACTGTTGCCGTACCTACGTTGACATTATCTTTACCGGTTATGGTGTAATCACCTACATGAATCTTTACACCGCTGGCACTTGTAACAATAAGGGTCGGAACAATTCTACTTCCTGTGTAAGACCTTGCTGCAACAGCAACAATCTTTCCACCTACAAGGCTAAGAGGCTTAATATTAAATTTGACTATCTTTTTTCCCAGATACTTTCCTTTTCCACTAATGATAACAGAACCTGTACCGGCATTGACATTATTAGCATAAGATAAGGTATAATCGGTTCCTTCTATCAGAGCGACACCGTCTATTTTAATAACAGGCTTTGGTGTATGTACTTTTCCATTATAAATACCATCAGCAATCGGACTTACCTGTACAGTCTTAACATTTGCAATATAGCTTCCTATCACAGCTCCCTTATAGGATATTACCAGCTTACCTCCTTGAGTTGCAGTTGTTACTTGACTTGTGATATCGGATCTTCCTGTGCTGTCAGTATTATTAACTTGAAATTGATACCGATCAAAATAGGTCACATTGTCCTTAATATTGCTTATTGTCTTTAAACTTACATTAACATGTGCAAAATTCCATGGACGAACGGGATTATTTTTTATTAATGTAGGTGTATATGATCCTATTTGATAAAGTTTTCCATTGGAGCTTAAAGACTTTCCTATCGCCTGTTTGTAATTAATACATATATTAGCAAAACTCTTTGCATAATTCTCATTCATAGCAAAATGAAGCTTATACTGGCTGTTTCTCTCCACCTTACTAAGCGCAGCTTTAAAGGTTGCTGTCACATTAGTCAAGTTAGGAGCAGTCGTGTGTTTTAATTTGTAGTAGGTATAATACCAATATGTATCTGTAGAACTTACTGCTGGCACTTTATACATGGCACTTAAACTAGGGTCATAATAATCATACTTATGGGTGTTACTAAATAACTTGGTACTTGTATTAAAGAAATAATATGCAATTCCATCTCCAGTATCATTCCAGGTTGTATCAACCCCATACCAGGTTCCATCTAATTTCACCAGATTCCAAGCATGTCCCTCGCCTAAGCCCCAACCTATGGCATAGATACAATCAATCCCCGCATAATTCATGAGTAACTGAAAAGCCTTGGCATAGCCTTGACACACTGCAGTATTCTTACCAAATATACCATATATGTTATGGGCCCATGTTGCATCTTCAGGTTCTCCATAAGAATCAAATGCGTAGGAGCATTTATTTATTAACATATCATGGACCATCAGCTCTATACTCATGTCACTGGCACCCTTGGTCTTCATAGCATCGATTTTCTTACAGTAGCTATTCATCCCACTATTAATTGCTCTTTGAATCTTTGCCCTTTTAGATGCAGAATAATAAGATTGGTCAACGGTAAGGTAAATGGATGTTACTTTAGGATTATTCACAGACCCTGTGGATGCAAAAACAACTCCAGATGCCCAGTAAAGCATAGGGTGGTCAGCTTCAAAGGCAAAAAAAATCTTGTTCAATTCACGTGCGTAGACATTATAAGTTGAGACATCTGCTACTTTTGTCACATACACACTATGTAGAACTCCTTTGTTGTCATGATAACTCATCTTTTTTGCATTTTTCCCACCATTATGAAAGCTTAAGCCAATCTTTTCTAATGACTTATAAACCCTTTTCCCATTATCCGATAAGGTACTGTATCCATAATTATCACTATACTTAGCAATACTGGAGCTGTTTACCCTAGTAGAAGAAATACTATTATAGTCACTTTCTTCTTCTACCTCATCAATTTGAATCCCCCTAATAGGTTTACTGATTATTCCTCCAGTACTTACTTGATCAGTGGAGATATAGGTTAATTGACTTTCCTGCTTTACTTCTGCCGAAACTGTCCGAACAGAATGAAAACCCAAAAGAAACGTCAGCACAAACATTATACTTGCCAACACTCTTATTTTTTTAATATTCATTCAGTCTCCTCCTATAATACTTTATGCTGCTATTATACACAGCAAATAAAGCAAAAGTATGTTATAAAATTATATTAATTCCATTATAGCTCGAATGCGTAAATACTCCTACTGTACTTATTTTGGCCTTATTGCCATAATAAGTACATGGCGAGACACATGGCTTACCTTTCTTTATTAATCAGCAGACTTAAATGCTCCTGCAGTATATGGATCCCCGTGGTATTTTCTCCACCTCTAGGAATAATAAGGTCAGCATACTTCTTAGATGGTTCCACAAATTGTTCATGCATTGGTTTTACTGTGTCCCCATACTGCTTCAAGACAGACTCAATATCTCTTCCACGCTCATGAATATCCCTTGAGATTCGTCTCATAAGACGTTCATCTGCATCTGTATCCACAAATACCTTAATATCCATTAAATCTCTCAAACGAGAATCCTCCAGAATCAGGATACCCTCCACTATAACAACTCTCTTAGGCTGTACCAATACGGTTTTTTGGGATCTGGTATGCAGAGAATAATCATATATCGGACGATATACCGCTTTCCCTTCCTTTAGACACTTTATATCCTCAATCAGTTTGTCCGTCTCAAAGGAAGATGGATGATCATAATTTAGATTTTTACGTTCCTCAAATGGCATATCATCATGGCTCCAGTAGTAGCTATCATGACTGATTAACTCAATATCATTTTTAAAGTACTCTTTTATCATATTTACAATTGTAGTCTTCCCTGAAGCTGAACCTCCTGCAATTCCTACAATACTGACATTACTCATCGGTTATCCTCCAAAACTTTTATATTACCTGTGTAATCATCTTAGGCTAATTCAAGAACGCCTTAGCGTACTTACTCCCCACCTGCATCGGTAGGAATCTAATCTTCATTCCATTTAAACATGTTCTAAACATTATATCTTATCACTGCATAATTATCATATGTAATATTATCCATATTATGATAAGAATTATCATTTGTTTCAAAATTATTATTTACCATTGTAACCTTCTAGGATACTCTTGATA
The DNA here is from genome assembly GCA_023411225.1 of Bacillota bacterium. GTDB lineage: Bacteria > Bacillota > Clostridia > Lachnospirales > Lachnospiraceae > KM106-2. Next base: position 18,546 of record JAEYPA010000075.1, on the reverse strand, counting down.
TTGTCGGCGTAACTGCTAAAGAAACTGGCTAAGTAGATACTGTAGTCATGAATCAATTGTCAACAGAAGGTGGACATTGTAAACCGATCCCCGTAAGATAGACCAAAAATCTAATGCTTAGGAGATCGGTTCTATTTGAGGTGCCTATACTCTCTATATTACTTTAATTTGGCACATCTTCATAGCGTTAAGCGCATTATTATGGCTCTCTTTAGTAACTCCGGCACAACAGCTTTCCTTTACTTCTATCTTAAGTTCTGGTACAGCTGCTTTCATTAACATAGCATTACTAATAACACAGATATCTGTACAAAGTCCAATAAGCATTACCTTCGTAAGATTCTCCTCATCAGATAATTGCTTCACATATTGGGCAAGTTCCATGGAACCAAAGGTTGGTTTTTCAAAAATCAAGGCTTTATTCTCCTTAGCTATAGCCTGTATCTCCTTCTCTAACTGCCAGCCGTCACTATCTTTGACACAGTGAATCACTGGTAGGTTACGCCCTTCCTGGGTATCCAGATAGTGTTCGCCATGAGTATCCATGGTATATACAATCTTTCCTGAAAAACCTTTTATTTCCTTAATAACCTCTTTTACGATGGCTTTGGCTTCCTTCGTTCCCAAGGCTCCATCTATAAAGTCCTTTTGCATGTCTACTACAACTAGTAACTCCATTCTGTACCTCCCTCCATTTGTCTATTGAGCCAATTATAGGTAACTATTCTCTCCTTGTCAAGCCAGATGAGTTGGCTAATTACAAGGCAATGCGTACCTTATAAGTCTCCAGCCAATAGTTCATTTCTATCAAATAGGCATAGAGCTGAGGAGTTGCCATTAGCTGACCGAACCATGGAATCCGGTATTCTGTTTTAGAGTCCAGATAGGTGCGTATTACCTCTTTATTAATAAATCGGTTTAAAGGAGCTTCATCATTACTAATAATATCTTGTAAACGAGCTTTTAGAATAGCCTCATAAGCCGGATGGTAAGTCTTTGGGTATGGGCATTTAGGCCGATATAACACTTCCTTTGGCAATAATTCCTTAGCTGCATCTTTAAGTAAAGCCTTCACCTCATTGTAATGATACTTGTATTCCCATGGCACATTATACAGATACTGAATCAGCCTGTGGTCTGCAAATGGTACTCTGACCTCAAGCCCTGCAAACATGGTCATTCGATCCTTTCTATCTAGTAAGGTAGTCATAAACCAGGAGGTATTGAGATAGCTGATTTCCCGGTATCTGGCCTGTTCCTTACTTTCTCCGGAAAGCTTTGGAGTCCTTCTCATGGTTTTTTCATATTCCAACCCTACATAACGTTCCAGATCAAGACTTTCTAACAGTTCTCCTTTTAAGATACCCTTTCTATAATCCAGATTTTTTGACCATGGAAATATAGACTTCTCCAGTACCTCCTGATCCCTAAACCATGGATATCCACCAAAGATCTCATCCGCACATTCTCCTGAAAGAGATACCGTGTGTTGTTTTTTTATTTCCCTGGCAAAATATAATAAAGATGAGTCTACATCTGCCATACCAGGCAGATCCTTTGCTAATACAGCATCGTAGAGGCAATCTGCCAGATTCTCCTGACTACACTGTAAGAAATGGTGTTTAGACCCTATGTGTGCTACCATCTTTTCTACATAAGGTCGGTCCTCACTTGGCTGAAAAGAAGAGGCTGTAAAATGCCTGCTGTTATCCTCATAATCAAAGGAATAAGTATGAAGCTCTCTACCCTCGTCCTTCATCTTTCCTGCTGCAATAGCAGACACTACACTGGAATCAAGGCCTCCGGAAAGCAGGGTACAGATTGGTACATCTGACACCAGCTGACGTTTAATCGCATCAAATAATATTTCTCGCACTTCATCTACCGTAGTTTCATAGGAAGCAGTATGCTCCTTAGCCTCTAATTTCCAGTAACAGTACCTTCTCTGTCCATTACGATCAATTAGCATTACGTGGGCGGGTGGAAGCTCGTGGATTCCCCGATAAACGCCACACCCTGGACTTCTGGCAGGACCTAAGCCAAATAATTCACATATCCCATAGCTATCTGTTACAGGCTCTATCCCAGGATAGGCAAATAAGCTCTTTATCTCAGAGCCAAATACTATAGTCTCCCCTTGGATTGTATAGAATAATGGCTTAACTCCAAATCGATCTCTACACAAAAATACTTGCTGCATATAGGAATCCCATACAGCAAATGCAAAGATACCATTGAGGTAATCTACGCACTGAATTCCAAATTCCATATAGGCTGTTAACACTACCTCAGTATCCGAGGTAGTGGTGAACTCTCTCCCTCGCTCCTTCAGAAGGTTTCGTACCTCCTCTGTGTTATATATCTCACCGTTGTAGATAATGGCAAATTCATTTCCTCCATCCAACTTTATCATAGGCTGAATTCCACCAAGGAGGTCTACCACTGCCAGACGCCTGTGAGCAAATGCAACATGCCTGTCTACATAGATTCCACTATCATCCGGCCCTCTTCGCTTTAATGTTTCTCCCATGGCTTCCACTATGTTTCCATACCTATCAGGATCTTTATCGAATCTTCTGGTAAAATCACAAAATCCAGCGATTCCACACAAAAAAGGATCACCTCAAATCATAATTTCTAATCATTATATGTAAGGAACGAGAAATAGTGTTTCCCAAATAAAAAGTAAGTGAAAGGGCCAGATACAACACGACTATTATTTAGTCATGTCACTTCTGGCCCTTCTATACTTACACTTCTTTACGTCTTATAATATCAAACGGATTAAGTTCTATTCCTAAGTCCACAAATATTTTCTGTTGAGGGTGTGGGCAGCTTTCCATATCATTGCCATCTTCATCAGTAATTCTCTTCACGATAACCATTAGGTTTTCACCGTTTGGTTTCATAACCTCCAGTTCTTCACCCACCACAAACTTATTACGCTGTTCCAATTCATAGAGGCCTTCTTCATTCTGTCCGCTGATTTTACCAAGATAACTATATCCCTTCACATAGGTATTGTTATCATAAATCTGAGTTTCAGAGGTAGTCTTCCCATAGAAAAAGCCTGTGGTATATTTACGGTACGTGCATTTGGCTATCTCATCCCAGTAATGAGGGATGTTGGCTTCATAAAGAGCCGGATCTGTAAAGTAATCATCAATTGCCTGACGATAGGTTCTGGCTACACTGGCTACATACAGGGCGGTCTTCATACGACCTTCTACCTTAAAGGAATCAATCCCGGCCTTTACTAAATCAGGAATATGATCAATCATACAAAGGTCCTTGGAATTAAAAATATAGGTTCCTCTCTCGTTTTCCTCAATTGGCATGTATTCGCCCGGTCTGGTTTCCTCCACCAAGTGATACTTCCAACGACAGGCATGGGTACAAGAGCCTTTATTGGCATCTCTTCCTGTCATATAATTGCTTAACAGACATCTTCCGGAATAGGCCATACACATAGCTCCATGAACAAAGGTTTCAATCTCTAATTCTGCAGGAATATGTGCGCGGATATCAGCAATCTCTTCTATAGATAATTCTCTGGCAGTCACCACTCTGGTAGCTCCAAGTTTATGCCAGAAATTAAAGGTAGTATAATTCGTATTATTGGCTTGAGTACTGATATGTCGTTCTATCTCAGGGCAGACTTCACCTGCAATTTCAAAGATTCCAGGATCTGAAATGATAATCGCATCCGGTTTAATCTCTTTTAATTCTTCAAAATACTTTCTCACACCACTTAAATCCCCGTTATGAGCGGTAATATTAGCCGTAACATATACCTTTTTCCCATATCTATGAGCATAGGCAATGCCTTCCTTCATATCTTCGTTGCTAAAATTTTTAGCCTTTGCACGAAGGCCATAAAGTTCTCCTCCAATGTATACTGCATCCGCACCATATTGAATTGCAACCTGAAGAACTTCCAAATTGCTAGCCGGTATTAATAGCTCTGGCTTCTTTATCTCTAACATTTTAATCTCTCCATTTTTCTAACAAGCATATCTGCCATTAACATTTGGTACTTAAGGTAACTCCGTCGCCAATAGGCAGTACAATGGTATCATAGGTTTCGTGATGTGTCAAAGTAAACAGGTATTCTCGCATTCTACTGTGGATAGTGCGATTTCTTCTAGTAACTCCATAACGGGATTCCACAACATCTCCATCCTGTAATACATTATCCGACACTAACAGTCCACCCTTTTCTAAAAGGACATCAATATCCTCTAGGAAATTAATATACTGACCTTTGGCTGCATCCATAAAAATGAAATCAAAAGTTTGTTTGGTATCCACTAATTGCTTTAATACGTCAGTGGCATCTCCCTCTAGTAGGGTAATTCTTTGATCCTTATCATATTTACTAAAGTTTTCTTTCGCTCGGTCGATTCTTCCCTGATTTCTCTCAATAGTGGTAATCCTAGCATCTTCTCCCAGATACTCCCTCATTATAAGAGCAGAAAAACCAATTGCAGTTCCTACCTCCAGAATCCGCTTTGGCTTGTTACTATGCATTAAAAAACGAAGCAGCGACTGGGTCGGCTTTTTAATAATTGGAACATAGGTTGCTAGGGCATCCTGTTCTATTTCCCACAGATACAAAGGCAAATCCTTCTCTAGTGATGATATATAACTTATAATTCGTTCATCGCCAATCACATTCGTTCTCCTATCTATTTGTTTCTTTAGATACAATAGTTCAACAATTTATATTACAATATTTCCATTGTAAAATCAACTAAACCATACTATATAAATTATCAAGTATTATCTCAGATTTTATGTATTAATTTACAGTGTTTGCATAATCACTTTATCATCCTTGAAAATTACATAGAGCTTATCTCAGCTCCTGTAATTTTCAAGGATATCTTTATAATATCCACTCTTGATTCTTATTTTACTGATTTAATATATTCTGCCATATTTCTTCCAACTAAAGTACCGGAAGCAAAGGATAACCCTAATGCTGCACCTTCATTGTCATAATAAGGATTGGTATACATACTGCCGGCATCTAATCCTGCTGCATAAAGACCTTTAATTGGTTCATTTTTAGTACTTATAACGCGTAAGCCATCATCTACCTTAACACCACCAAGGGTACACCATGCACTAGTTTCATACTGGAATACATAGAAAGGTCCTTTACTTACACTTGTCAAAAATACAGGATTTTTATAGAACTGAGTATCCTTACCCTTTGCACACATTGCATTGTACTTAGCAACAGTGTCAGGCAGGTTCGTCAATCCGAAGTGGGCTGCAACTTCTTCAATGGTATCGGCTTTGAACGCCCAGCCCTGGTCAATGGCTTCTGCTAATTGGTCTTTAGCTTTTGTCAACACCTTCACATGAGCTCTACTTTCCGGAGCACTTTCAGAAAGATTATTTTTACCAGCTACCCAGCTAGCAGGCTTACCAAGTGTCTTCCAAATCCCTTTTTCACAAACAGAGTTATAATATGCTTCGTCCATAACGGCATAATAAGTTCCCTGACGTAGGGCAGCTGCTGCACCACTTAAAGGTTCATCCGCCATAATCTGCTCATTAAAGAATCGGTTACCTTCACCGTTTACAATCAAGCCACCATAGATACCGAATCTTAAGTTTTCATTACTATCAATGGTCCATTGTCCGGCTTTCGAGTTTGCTGCAGAGAATTCATTGGCAACAATTCCCCAGTTCTTATCTTCTATACCACCAGCTTTTAATACCATGTTGATACCATCACCGGTAGATAGTGTGTTACCCAGTGGGTTAACGGTAATATCGCCAAATTTCTGATGGATCATTTCCTGACTTCCCAGATATCCACCTGTAGCTATCAAGACAGCTTTTGCATGAATGGTAACTTCGGTTCCATCGGATTTGACCGCTTTTACACCAATAGCATTGCCGTTGTCATCTAAGATTACTTCCGTACCTGCAGTTTCTAACATGATTTTTCCATTGTTTGATGTGATCTTATCTTCTAAGAACTTCATACGGTCAGCACCTTTTTGCTTGATACCATGTCTGGCGCGAAAACCAACACCGTAAGCATCCGGGCGAAGGTAGGTATCCATGCCCAAGTCAGCAAACATATCAAGGGTTTCCCCACTTACAGATAATACATTCTTTAGTAATGCATCATTGATGGTTCCCTTACCAAAGTTAGACATATGGGTATATAACTGTTCTAGGGTTAGTTTTTCACCTTCTGCTTTTTGTACCTTTGTACCAACAGCAATTGGACCACCTGCATTGGCACCATTACTTACTGCAGTAGAAGCGCCCTTTTCAATGACAATAACATTGGCACCATTATCACTGGCGCCGATGGCTGCCGTTAACCCTGCTGCTCCTCCACCAACGATCACAACATCGGTTGTATATTCTTCTGCTTCTTTAGGAGTATTTCCATTTTCATTTTTTGCACTCTTTAGTGCTTCCACATCTCCATTGGCTTGTTTTACACAGTCCTCCACTGCAGATAAGATTGCATTGGAAGTCCAGGTTGCACCGGTAACCGCATCTACATTTAAAGTCTGTCCATCCACAATTTGTTTCGGAATCTTATCTATGGCCGGATCAGCAATCCCTGCTGTTTCACTATGGTCTCCTACAACCACAGACACAATTTTATCATTATCAAATGTAACACTTACGTTAACATCTCCGTTGCGGCCTACACCCACTGCATGATAATCTCCAGGTGTAAAGCTAAGTTTTTCTTGTGTTTGTGGTGTTGTTTCAGTCGATTCTTTTGGCGTTGCCTTTGGCTTTTCCTCTTTCTTGTCATTTGATTTACTCTTACAGGCAGTTAATCCAATAACAAAAATAGCAATCAAGGAAACGGCAACTACGTAACGTCCTAATCTCTTTTTCATAGAATCCTCCATGTTTCATTAAATATGGTATCATACCCCCAAAATAATACTTTATCTATATTATACTTTCCTGTCTTTATTATAGCTGTTCCCACTCCAAACCTTTCCTATACTTCAGCTCTTTAAAAGCTAGTAGGAGAACAAAACAGACAGTTTCCCATCCAATAAGAAAAAGGGCTTTTGCCTCACAGATAATTACTTATCTGAGCTGCAAAAGCCCTTACTCTATTCTATATCCTTATTATCTTTACTATCCTTCGATGTTTCACTACCTACCGCATTATTACTTGTCGCATTCTTATTATTCGTCGCAGTAGTCTGTTTGTTTTCAGTAGTAATCACTTCAAATATCATGTCATAATTCATATCTGATTTTACCACATAGGTTCCAGGTAATATATTTTCATCTGTCAGCTTTGCTCTAACATAGAAAGCATACTTATTATCTATAATTTTATACAATTCCAATTTAGAAGCAACACTCATGGTAGACTCATCCTTCTCGATGACAAGCCGTCTCTCAATAGGATTGGTCTTATCTACCCGTACATCACCAAATAATTGATAGGAAAAGTCATAAGCTGCACTACAAGCCTTTACTATGATAAATACCACGATACAATAGAACACTGCATTAAGCATTACATGAAGTACACCATTCGTGATACGAAGTGCTACTTTAGTCTTAACTGATCTTTTAGCCATCTTATCCCTCCATGCTACCAATTATAACTTGAATTCAAAGGTAATACAAGAAAAAAGTAGTTTGTCACTTTAGTGAGTATATATCCCTAGGTTACACTTCCATGATAATAGGTAGTATCATTGGATTACGTTTTGTCTTCTTCCAGATAAATTCACTTAAGGAATCCTTTACTTCGTTCTTAATCTTACCCCAGTCTGTAACTCCATGATCTAGGCAACGCTCTAAGGCTTCCCCTACACATTCTCTAGCCTCATCCATAAGATTCTCAGATTCTCTCACATATACAAAACCACGAGATACAATATCAGGTCCGGATAAAATCTGGTTGCTGTATTTCTCAAGAGTTACTACAATGATAATTAGTCCATTTTCAGATAAATGCTGACGGTCACGAAGTACAATATTACCAACATCACCTACGCCAAGTCCATCTACAAGAATTGCACCACATGGTACTCGACCAATGACTGAAGCTTTGTCTTCAGATAGTTCCAAGACATCTCCAGAGGAAATCAAGAAAATATTCTCCTTGTTAATACCTAAAGATTCACATAACTCAGCATGGCGTTTTAAATGACGGTACTCACCATGAACGGGAACAGCATATCTTGGTTTTACCAAGGAATAGATTAATTTAATCTCTTCCTGGCAAGCATGTCCGGATACATGAGTATCCTGATAGATTACCTTAGCTCCCTTCATAGAAAGCTCATTAATAATCTTAGAAACTGCTTTCTCATTCCCTGGAATTGGGGAAGAGCTTAATACAATCGTATCTCCAGGCTTAATGGATATCTTTCTATGAATAGAAGAGGCCATTCTGGAAAGAGCCGCCATGGCTTCACCCTGGCTACCGGTAGTAATCAGTACTAACTGATCATCTGTATAATTCTTCATCTGTTCTATGTCTATTAATATATTATCAGGAAGATTGATGTAACCTAATTCCACTGCTGTGGTAACTATATTCACCATACTTCTTCCTTCTACTACAACTTTTCGACCAAATTTATGGGCGGAATTAATAATCTGTTGCACACGGTCTACATTCGAAGCAAAAGTAGCAATGATAATTCGATGTTTTGCACTTTCAGCAAAGATATTATCAAAGGTCTTACCTACCGTACTTTCTGACATTGTATATCCGGGACGTTCTACATTGGTACTATCACATAGAAGTGCTAATACACCCTTCTTACCAATCTCACCAAAACGCTGTAAATCAATCGTTTCGCCAAATACAGGTGTATAATCTACCTTAAAATCTCCAGTATGAACTATGATTCCTGCTGGTGAATAAATAGCTAGTGCTGCAGCATCTGCTATACTATGATTTGTACGGATAAATTCAATACGGAAACATCCCAGATTAATGGACTGGCCATATTTGATTACCTTACGTTTTGTAGTTTTCATTAAATTGTGTTCTTTTAACTTATTTTCAATAATACCCATTGTCAGCTTAGTCGCATAAATAGGCACATTCACTTCTTTTAGTACATAAGGTAGTCCACCTATATGATCCTCATGACCATGGGTAATGACAAATCCTTTCACTTTTTCAATATTATCCTTCAGATAAGTTACATCCGGAATTACCAAATCAATTCCTAACATATCATCGTTAGGGAAGGATAAACCACAATCCACTACGATAATACTATCTTCATACTCAAATGCGGTAATATTCATACCGATTTGTTCCAGGCCACCAAGAGGAATCATCTTAATGCCCTTTTTATTTAATTCTTTTTCTTTCATAATTGCACCTCCATTGAAATTATGTAAGTCACTATCATCAAGGCACAATCAACTTAGAATTACTGGGAAACCCTATTCTTTTGACATTCTTTACAATATCCATAAAGCTTCACTTCATGGTCAAGAGTCTCAAAACCCATAGCCTCCTTAATTTTGTTTTCCAAACTGTCCAACATATCTCCTTCAAAAGAGAATACCTTACCACAGCGTAAACATATTAAGTGATGGTGGTGATGACTTCCCATCCCACCCTGTTTCTTTCCAATTTCATATCGTACATAGCCGTCATCCAGATTCAATTTATCTATTAAATGTAAATCCGATAACAACAAAATGGTACGATAAACAGTTGCCAAACCGATCTCGGGATACTGTTCACGAACACATTCATAAATTTCTTCTGCTGTCAAATGTGTATCCGGTCTACTCTGTAACACATCTAAAATAGCAATTCTCTGTGTTGTAACCTTTAGCCCGTTCTCCTTTAGCAACTCCTTAAACATTTCATGATTTGTATTCATCTAAACCTCGTTTCCGCACCATTTATGCTTTAAAAAATATGCCGTTAATGCGACAAATAATCCGTAGAGACGAATTCTCTCATCTTGTCTATTCCTAATTCTAATGATTGCTTTCGTTACGTGCTTACATATATATTAAAAAGTATAACCTTGCTTTTTCTAACTAATCATCTCGTACTTAAGCCTTAGAATAAAACTTCTATCCATTTTGCTTAGGTGTCTCATCAATTGCAATATCAATATCATCCATCATTGTTTCAAATACTTTTGAAATAGCCTCTAGCTCCGTATCGTCTTCTACAATATCGTAAACCGCATCTTCCCCAAGAGCTTCCTTTTCTTTCAAAATCAAGGCATTCGCCTCACTGTCTTCATCCTCAGAATCTGCAATCAACAAATAATTTATTCCATTTACTCTCGTTTGCTCTAATATATAAAATTCTATTTGTTCATTGTCTTCTGTTGTAAATACAATTTTTTCACTATTACTTGGCATATTAAATCTCCTTACTGCTTTGGTTGTTGTACCGGGCATCTAAAAAACTCTGTAAAATGAATACAGCAGCAACCATGTCCACTACCTCGGCTCGCTGCTCTCTTCTTTTCCCGCTTTCAATCATAGACTGATGGGCAGAAACTGTACTTAATCTCTCATCCCACAAAAGAACGTCTACACCGGTTCTCCTAATCAGCATATCCCTGAATTCTTCTGACTTAAGTGCTCTGTCACCTATGGTATTATTCATATTCTTTGGATATCCTAACACAATCATCTCAACCTGATACGTAACAACCAATTCTTCAATACGTGCCAGAGTTTTCCTCAGCTTGTTCTCTTCTTTCCGCCTGATGACTTCAATACCCTGAGCAGTAAGACCTAGTTCATCACTGACGGCAACGCCTACTGTGACGGAGCCATAATCCAATCCTAATATTCTCATTCACTTACCTTAAAAATTCCTTTAACTAAAAATTTCTCTTAATATAATCAGTAAATAAAGCTTCTAATATCTCGTCCCTCTCCACCTTCATAATCAAACTTCTAGCACCCTTATGACTGGTAATATAAGTTGGGTCTCCACTCATTACATAACCAACCAATTGGTTTACCGGATTATAACCTTTCTCAACCAAAGCTTCGTAGACAGTTCGAATGATATCTGTCACCTTAATCTCAGGTTCTTTCTGTACCTTAAAATACTGTGTATTATTAATTTCTTGCATAACCTCACGTCCTTACAGTAATACTTTCCCATAAACTACTAAGAAACTCAATTATTACTATTATATTAATACATCTTTAATAAAATATCAATTGAATATTTCACAAAGGAGTAGTTCCTCTGTTAAAGTTTGAAGGACTAAAACCTCTACCACCTCATTAGATAGATCCTTATTTGTCTGAATTGCAAGCTTTTGGTATCTTTCATTATGCCCAATCTGGTAGGTAATATTATCAATTAGTACTGTTTCTTCAATTAACACCTTTTCTTTACGACCAATGAATTGTTGTTGATAATCTTTTCTCATCTTCTGTTCAATCTTAATTAACTCGATACTACGACTATGTTTAACATCCTCCGAAATCTGATTTTCCATAGTTGCAGCTTTGGTTCCTTTTCTTTTGGAATACTTAAATACATGCATCTGAGCGAAGGCCACCTTCTGAACAAAAGCCTTTGTTTCCTCAAACTCTTCCTCTGTCTCTCCCGGAAATCCTACAATTACATCTGTAGTAATGGCTGGGGCTACAAACCTACTTCTGATCAATTCACATTTTTCATAAAATTCATCTGCGGAGTACTTACGATTCATTCGTTTTAGTGTCTCTGTGCATCCACTTTGCATGCTCAAATGGAAATGTGGGCAAACCTTAGGATTTTCTTTTAAAGTATCCACAAATTCCTCTGTAATAATACGTGGTTCTAAGGAACCCAGTCGTATTCTTAGAAGCCCCTCTATTTTTGAAATGGCCTGAATTAATGTAAGAAGAGTAACATCCTCTTCAAAATCAATACCATAGGAGGACAGATGAATACCGGTTAAGACGACCTCCTTGTAACCCTCTTTCACCAAACTCTCTACCTCACGTATTACTTCCTCTAATTTACGGCTCCTTACTCTTCCCCTGGCATAAGGAATAATACAATAGGAGCAAAATTGGTTACATCCATCTTGTACTTTAATGTAAGCACGGGTCTTTTCCCCTGCTGCCCCAATGGATAATTCCTCAAATTCTTTCTCCTCCCCGATATCTACCAAAGCTTCTCTTAGTTCAGTATTACCAAAATATTCTTCTAAAATTTCCACTATTTGATTCTTCTTATTGTTTCCAATGACCAGATCAATGGCACTATCCTCTTCCAAAGTATCCTTTGCTGCCTGAACATAGCAGCCTACTGCTACCACTATGCTGTCCGGATTATTTTTCTTCGCTCGGTGTAGCATCTGTCTGGATTTTCTGTCTGCTATATTAGTAACCGTACAGGTGTTTATTACATATACATCGGCCTGTTGGTCAAATTCCTTTATCTCATAACCTGCTTTTATAAACAGTTGTTTCATTCCATCTGTTTCGTAAGAATTCACCTTACAGCCTAGGGTCAAAAATGCTACACTCCTAGCTCTCTTTTCCTGTAAATTCATATTTTCCATAGATAATCCTTTCTATCTCAATCCATAGTATATTTCTATAACATAATAGCGTAAAAACTATACATATTTTCTAAAATTCACCATTATCATCTCGATTACAACTAATAAGAGCTATTATGTACTTATATTTGCTTGAATTTTCCACTTATTTTTATTGCTTTTTTTATTTACTTTGTATATTGACTTTTAAAAACGATACCATTAGTATATACTTATAATTATATAAGGAGGTATCATAAATGAAAACCGTAAAAATTTCACTAAATTCAATTGATAAAGTAAAGTCATTTGTTAATGAAGTAACTAAGTTTGATTCTGATTTTGACCTCGTAAGTGGAAGATATGTGATTGACGCTAAATCCATTATGGGTATCTTTAGTTTAGATCTTTCTAAACCAATCGATTTAAATGTTCATAGTGATGACGCTGATCAAATCATCGAAGTGTTAAAACCATACATCGTTTAATATTTGTTATATGTGCCAGAGTAAATGCTAATTACTCTGGTTTTTTTATGTAGGAAATGCTTTGCATTTCCTACGCTCTATTGACACATTACTATTTCTCTAGTATCTAGTGCAACCTGCACCATTTCTTCTATCTTTTCTTCCAAATGACGCTCACTTTTCTGAATAACCTTACGATTTGGCTTGGTAACCGGATGCTTCGCAACAAAGATGGTACAACAGTCTTCAAATGGAAGGATACTTGTTTCATAGGTATCGATCTTCTCTGAAATTGCAATAATATCATTTTTGTCAAAAGCAATCAACGGACGGTAAACTGGAAGGTCACATACTTCGTTGGTGGAAGCAAGACTTTGCATTGTCTGGCTTGCAACCTGTCCAATACTTTCTCCAGTAATTAGTCCAAGACAACCACTTTCTTTGGCGATAGTCTCAGCAATACGCATCATATATCTTCTCATGATAATGGTAAGCTCGTCATGTGGACATTTCTCATAGATATATAACTGAATATCGGTAAAATTGATAATATTAAGCTTAATTGGTCCCGTGTATCTAGAGACAATCTTAGCTAAGTCTACCACCTTCTGCTTTGCGCGTTCACTGGTATATGGTGGCGCATGAAAATAAGTGGCTTCTATGGTAACACCACGTTTAGCAATCATGTAGCCGGCTACAGGACTATCAATTCCACCTGAGAGTAGTAACATAGCTTTTCCATTACTTCCCACCGGCATTCCTCCTGGTCCTGGAATAATGGTAGAATAAATATAAGCCCTTCCTCGAATCTCAATGTGTAGATATACATCAGGTTTGTGAACATCGACCTTCATATTGTCAAATTGACCTAACAGGTATTCACCCATTTTAGCACAGATATCTGGAGAACTAATTGGATAGTTCTTATCTGCACGTTTTGCCTCTACCTTAAAGGTAAATGGATTACGTCCATGTACCTGCTCCACATAGGAGGCAGTCTCTTTACAAAGATTTTCCCAATCAAACACATCCACTAATTTCACAGGACAGATGGCAGTTATACCAAATACTCGACTTAAGGCGTCTACCGTCTCTTCATAGTCAAACTCACCCTCTGTCTCAACATACAGACGTCCCTGTTCCTTAGTCACATGGAAGTTTCCCTCCACGTCCTTTAATGCAAATAATATCTGATCTCTTAAGGCATTCTCAAAGATAAAACGATTCTTACCTTTAATGCCAATTTCCCCATACTTTATCAAAAATGCATGAAATAACATATCTTGTCCTCCTAAATAACCCTATCTTCTTGTAAATCTGCGCAGCATTGGAAGTAATTCCGTAAGCTGATCCAACGCATAATTTATCTCGTCCATAGTGGTAAATATACTAAAACTAAATCGTAGTGTAGAATCTAACAGTTCCTTCTTCACCTTAATGGCCTGTAAAGTCCCACTAAGTGCTGGGTGGTTACTGGAACAAGCGCTGCCTGAGGAAACATATACCCCTCTATCCTCTAAGGCATGTAACAAAACCTCACTTCTAACCCCCATAAAGCTAACACTGACCACATGAGGAGCTGTCTTATAAAGATCCTCTCCTACTCCATTTACAAAAGTATCCGTTAGCTTACTTACTCCGTCGATTAACGCCTTCTTTAATTCATATAAATGTTGTATCTTCTCTTCGTGATTCCTATAGATTTCCTCTGCTGCTACTCCAAGTCCTGCAATTCCCGGCACATTTTCCGTTCCAGAGCGCATTCCCTTCTGTTGTCCCCCACCATAAATAATTGGTTTTATCTTAACTTTATCCCGTACATATAGAACGCCAATTCCTTTTGGTCCATGTATCTTATGTCCACTGATGGAAAGCATATCAATTCCCATTCGTTTTGGATAGATTCGATATTTTCCATACGCCTGAATGGCATCGACATGTATTAGAATATCATCTTTTTTCTCTTTAATCAATTTGGAGATTGTGGAAACATCCTCTACGGCACCAATTTCATTATTTACCATCATGATGGATACTAGAATGGTATCCTCACAAATTGAATTAATTAGCTGTTTCGTATCGATATGTCCTTCTTCATCTACATCTAAAAATGTTATTCGAAATCCCATTTCTTCTAAAAATAATATTGGTTCATGGACACTAGGATGTTCTATTTTAGTTGTTATAATATGATTACCCTGTCGCTTATTGGCAATTGAAGCTCCAATTAATGCCATATTGTTAGATTCTGTACCTCCAGAGGTAAAAATCAACTCTTTGGGCTCTACTTTTAATGTTTTGGCAATTTTTTCACGGGCATCCTTCACATACTGCTCAGCTTCCATGCCTTTCTTATGCATACTGGAAGGATTGCCAAAATCCAGTTCCATGGTTTTTAGCATTATCTCTCGCACACTGTCGAAAGGTCTGGTAGTGGCAGCATTATCTAAATATGCTTCCATTTGTATTCTCCTATTAGTTATTCTCAATTTCAAACATCAGTAGTGACAACATGGTAAATCCAGCGGTCTCCGTTCGTAAAATTCGTTTTCCAAGGGTAATGATTTGTCCACCGATGGCTGCCACGTCCTCAATTTCCTTGTCCTCAAATCCGCCTTCTGGTCCAACAAAAATAGCGATTGATTTCATCTGAGGAGCCTTTGCTACCAAGGTCTTACTTTTATCAATATCCGTGGCATTCTCATAAGGAAAAAGCTTTAAATCCATATTCCCAGCATAGTTAAGGGCTTCCCCGTAGGAAAGTACACGATGTACCCTAGGTATGATCCCTCTTTTACTCTGTTTGGCCGCAGCGGTGGCAATGGACTGCCAGCGTTCTAGCTTCTTGGCTTCCTTTTTCTTATCCTCTATCTTAACAATAGAACGTTTCATTGCTACGGGTATTACCTCATATACCCCCAACTCTACAGCCTTCTGAATAATTAGCTCCATTTTGTCACTTTTGGGAAGTCCCTGAAACAGATAAAGTTTGACTGGAAGTTCGTTTTCTTCCGCTTTTCTCTCAATAACAGATAACAACACCTGTTTTTCAGGAAAGGCTTCTATCTCACACAAGTAGTTACTTCCCTTACAATCACAGACCATAACCTGTTCCCCAGTATGCATCCGAAGGACATTTTTCATATGATTAACGTCATCACCAAGAATGGTTATGGTAGATTCCCTAATCTGATTTTCTTCTACATAAAATAAATTCATAACTCCTCCAAATTACATAGGTTTACGGGCAATCAGACAGTTCCAGTCTTTTAATTTATCCTCTTCTACCATTTCAAAACCATTTTTTAATAAGGCTTCTCTTACTTCGTCAACCTTCATATCTATGATTCCTGAGGTGATAAAGATACCGCCTGGAATTAGGTGCTTCCCGATTTCAGCAGAAAGAGGGATAATAACATCTGCTAGGATATTAGCAACTACTACCTCATAGCATTCCATTCCGATTTCCTGTTGAATCATCTCATCCTCAATAATATTTCCAGCCATTACTTTATATTTTGACATATCAATATGATTTACTGCAGCATTTTCCAGTGTAGCAGTTACTGCATTAGGATCGATATCGATTGCTACTGCGTCCTTAACTCCAAGCTTTAGGCCTAGGATAGACAGAATACCACTTCCACAGCCTACGTCTAACAGGCGAGTATTCTCATCTACATATTTCTTTACATTAACCATACAAAGCTTTGTTGTCTCATGGGAACCAGTTCCAAAGGCTATACCAGGATCAATGTCGATAACAAGATCGCCTTCTTTAGCATCCTTATAGTCTTCCCAGGTAGGTTTAATAACAATACTATCATCTACACGAAATGGATGCCAGAATTCCTTCCAGTTGTTGATCCAGTCCTTATCCTCGGTTTCATCCTTTTCGATGGTTCCTTCTCCGATGTCCACGAACTGCTTTAGGTCTTCTAAACCTGCTTTTACTTGCTTAATCAGCTCTGTTCCGTCTTCTTCTGGGTCACGGTAAAAACGGACGATAGCAATATGATCATCAAATTCCGGATCAGGCAGGATATCTACAAACATCTGTTTCTTGTCCGCTTCTGTTAAAGGCACCTTATCCTCAATCTCAATACCTTCTACTCCAAGTTCATCTAACATATAGCTGATTAAATCCACAGCTTCCGTGGTAGTTTTTAATGTATATTTGGTCCATTTCATGTAATACCGATCTCCTTTATATAAAATTATCTTAAGCTTTCCTGTATTTTACCCGTTCTATTCCAAAGTACCTACACTATTATAACAGAAAAATAAAATTTTACACTATAAAATGCATGATTCTGTAATTTCTACTTACTCCCAATCATAAATAACCGTGGGAAGCGGAAGATAATCTCACCATTTTTCTGTAGCGGATACTTCAGTTTGATTCCTTCTAGCACCTCTGCCTCCAATTCTGCCTGTCTCTTTGTTGCTAGTCTTTTCAGATATGGACGTAATCCTGTCTGGCGATACCAATCCATAATAGCATCATAGGAAGGCATGCGATGCATATATATGGTTTTCCACATAGAAAAGTCTGTAGTTACGTCGGTAAGAAGATCATAATACTCTTCTTCTGATAAAAAGTCCAGTTCTCTATTATGCTGTAATAATTCTGCCCATTTTTCTTTATGTACTACCTGTTGAATTACTTGGTGAATCGGTTCATTGAAGTTAATTGGGATCTGAATAGCAAGCACACCACCAGGATTTAATAACTCCATCATCTCCGGAAAGATTTTAGGATGATCCGGAATCCACTGTAGACAGGCATTAGAAAATACGATATCATAGCGATCTGTTATGGTAGAAAGATCCTTTGAGGCGTCTACTAAATTAAAACTCATATTCGGGTAAGTGGCTGAAGCATTTGCTATCATGTCAGGTGAACTGTCAATTCCTGTTACGTTTGCTTCCGGCCAGCGTTTTTTTAGTTCTGCAGTACTGTTTCCAGGTCCACAGCCAATATCTAAAATGTACTTTGGTGCGCTTCTCACAATTCTATTAACCAAATCCGAGGCCGGTAAAGTTCTCTCCTTATTGAATTGTAAATATTGTTTTGCGTTCCAATCTCCCATATAACTCCTCCTTATAATTTCAATATTATAGCAGAAATGATAGAAAAAAAGAAGAAAGACCAAATTTTAGTCCTTCCATTCTAGTGGTATATGAGTATCATATAGCCAATGAGACACCTATCTTTTCGATGTGTCAGAATTTAAGGAGTCTCTTTGGTGTTCGTCGTTTACTGAGGGAGAGCGATTTACCAGGACAGTGGTGAATACAACGGTAGCAGTTTTCACATTGCCTAGCATTCCAAACTGGATAGCCATCAGCTCCTATTGTCATTGCTTTTTGAGGACAATTTTTAGAACATATGCCACAGCAGACACATTGGCTACGGTGGTTATGTATAGGAAAAGTGAAATGCTGGCCTATCAACTTATTAGGAGCATTAATCACGCTACTGAAACGAAACCGTGGTATATATTCCCGAAAGCTCTCCAATGAAAGCAGAGACAAGAACTTCTTACAATCCAGGTTCACCTGTTCAT
>JAEYPA010000054.1 GCA_023411225.1 Bacillota bacterium | reverse complement strand
CTTCCATGAACTTCTTCTAAGTTCTTAATCATAAAAACTTCTTTCAATGGTATCTTTATAGATTTCATATGTCTTGAAATCGAAGAGAACCCAGGTGATCAGGTCAAATGCATCCGGATATTTCTTTACATACTCTTTTACTGCTGTTACTGCTGTCACTGACGCTTTATCAGTAGGATATCCATATACTCCTGTAGAAATGGATGGAAAAGCGATGGAGCGTATCTGATTTATTCTTGCAAATTCAAGCGAGCTCACATAACAGTTAGCCAAAAGTTCTGCTTCCTTATGACTGCCATCATTCCACACAGGTCCTACCGTATGAATCACATATTTACATGGAAGATGATAGGCTCCAGTGAGCTTTGCCTCTCCAGTTTCACAACCATTTAGTTTTCTGCATTCTTCTAAAAGTCCTCTTCATAATCAATCTTTGTGATATCCCCTTTTATCCCTTCCATCAAGGTAAATGATTTTGTTATATCATAGTGATTACAGATATTTAGGATATCTCCGAAGCTACATTCATAGATATCACTCTCATTTATCTTTTTATACTTGCTCTCCAGTTTTTTATGTATTTCCTTTCTCATAAAAAGATGGTTTCCTGCGCCAAGATATTCATATTCCCATGCCGCATCCAATTTGTTCTTCTCAAAGAAATCTGTAAGTTCTGGGAACAGTTCTATCACTTTCTCAAGTGGCGGATTATCAAACAAGAAATTACCTTCATAGATAACTGTTTTCCATTTTCCTTGACAATAGCAAGCACACATCCCGGGTTTCCCATTGCACCAGAGGCCGAAAAAGTAAATGCACATACATCTGCTTTTTTCATTCGATTACTGATTTTTCTCGTTTCTTCCATTTATGTTTCTCCTTTCTTTACTTCCTTCTTGATTTATATTAAGTATACCATAACACTCACTAAAATAGCCCATATCCCTCCTACTGGAGTCCACATGGGCCAATTCTCATCATTTTACTACACAAAATTACCTATAATCTAGGAACAACTTTACAACATAGCCAAAGCCTCTTCAAAAGTAACACACTCTGCATATCTTTTATTCCACATTTTTTGATTGTAATATTCATATGTTTTTTCACTTGTCATATACTCATTATCGACAGTGGTATTACAATAGGCTGGAACTATCATTTTAAATCCATGTTCAAAACCGCATTTAACGGTAGCATCCATACAATAATCAGTTTGTAATCCAATAACCATAACTTGATGTTCCTGCTTTTGTAATAAATAATCCAATAATCCTGTATTTCTAAAAGCGCTATTAAAGTTTTTGTCAAATATTTTTTCCCCGTCACGTGGTGTAAATTGGCTAAATATTTCAAACCCATTGGCACCTGCAGTCAATTCTGTTCCGTCATCGTGACGTATGTAAATAACTTCGATATTACTTTTTCTCGCAGATGATATTAGATTTGTAACATTATGAACGAAGATATCATATGCATACAATTCCTCTGTCATAATCATGTCTTGAGTATCTACTACCAATAAAACCATTTTAGTCTCCTCCTATTGCCTAAATACTGTAACTTCCAATGTTCGCGCCCCTTTCATAGAAGGAAGCCTCGATATGAAATAAACTTAGTATATCATAGTAAGGCTTTTTTCCCAATTGTTTTTCTGCGAAAGGTGCATTAAATTTCAATCCGCTTTCGCTTCTGAATTATCATTGAATCCTTCATCTACGTTGATCTATTACTCAAAAACAATTCTTTTGCCATCTAACATGATTGCAACCACATCATTCATGTCTATAATTTCTTTGAAGTTGGATTGGTGATACCCTCCACCATCTATGCCTTTATCTCTTGCACCTTCAGCATCTTCAGAATAGCTCCAGTATTTATTAATTATGGTACCGTCTTTTAATAACAAACTTATATCATCAGGTAAATTTTCATTGCCATTACTATTCTTATCTCCATGGTAAATCCGCAAATATAATGGTGTTATCACGATTTTATTAATTAAAATGCTATCTCCATCTAACTCATACGTTTTATTTACTTCGATTTCTCTAATCATCGGATCATTACAATCCACTACAAAGGATAACTTCCAGGATCCAACTGGATTATCATACAATAAGTCTGAGTCCGTAGCATGTGACGGAGTAAGACCATCTAATAAAATAGTGACCTGCTTGCCATTAAAATCATAGGCTGCTCTTTCAATTTCACATACAAACCATCCAACATTACCGTCATAATCAACCAACTCTGGACGGTCATTGGAGGACATTGCAAACTCATATGCCTTATCTGCATCATAGGAGGAACCAGTCTGAATCCAGTCATGCTGAAACACATAGTCCTCTGTAAAAGTCTGATTTTGGGGTAGTTCCACTTTCAAAAGAACATATAACATTCCTTTCACTGCGACAGACTGCTCTATCTGAACTTTTATATTCTTACTTGTATCCACAATTCTATCTTTTACATACTCATTTACATTTCCTACATTATTTAAAAAATTCTCTTGCTCAGATGTTGATCCAAAGTACTTTGATAAATGAATCTTCCATATATATGAAGTAGCTGCTACTGTTACACCACTTCCTAGAAACAATACTCCAATCACAATAGCAACTCGCTTTAATACTATAGTCCTCGCAGTTTTAATTTTACGAGTATTTGTGATTACTTTGACCATCCCACGCATTTTATTTAAATCATCGTTTATGACCTCAGTCTCCTCTTGGTTTGGTATATATGTAATAATCTTGTTTATCAAACTATATTTATCCAAAATAGCTCACCCTTTCTTTATAATCTGTGACATACTCTAGATTATTATTTTATAACTCTATTTTAGTTTGACCAAAAATTCCTATCGACCAGTACCAACGTCCATTTTGACCAATTTATTACCTCGTATTTTCTTTCGTGCCCTAGAGATTCTTTGATAAATAGTATCTTTCTTCATACCTATTTGTTCTGCAACATCATCTATTGTTTTTTCATCGATATAGACCATTTCAAATATCTTCCTATCCTTCTCAGAAAGCTGATCAAGTATTTCTTTTATCTCTTCTTGTAACTCAATCTGTATCATTTGCCTTTCAGCATATTCATCTTTTATTTCATAATCATCAATAAGCGAGCATTCTGTAAACTTTTTAAGATATTTCCTCTTATAATCAATTGCCTTAAATCTAGCGATACCTGCAACCCAATTCTTAAATGTACTTATCTCTGGCTGAAATCCTTCAATCCCTTCCCATATTGCTAACAGAACATCATTAATACACTCCTCCTCATAATCAGGAATTCGGAAAAGAGACTTACGTACTACCGACTGTATTATCCATCCATATTCATCAACTACATAAAGAAGCCCTTTTTCTTCCTTCCTCATAATCACCTTAACAAAATTTAGCTCTGTAACTTTCATATTTCACCCCCCATAATTCCTTGTTTTATAAATACTTAATAACCTGCCTTCATTATATATTTCGTATAGACTATTGATTTTCTGACAATGGATTGTCCATTTTCTTCGCTTGTTGTAAAAGGCCCATGTTCCTCCTTTTAGGAGTCCGCATGGGCCAATTCTCATCTTTTTCACCCTTTGGCTTTACTTACTTCATACTCAAACGGTGTTTTATTTTCCGCATAAATCGTCACTGTAACGATGTTCTCTCCTTTTTCAAAAAATACCTGGAGGCGCCAAGGATAGGCATCCTTATATGCTTCCGTTTTAATATATGTCAACTCGTCCAAACGGTAAAGACCGGAGTCAATTAGAAAATCCTCTGCAATAGTCTTACATTCCTCTTTTAATTGCTTTAATTCATCGGAATCTTTAAAACAGGAAGGATAATCCCATCCTAATTTATTTCCCTGATTATCATGTCGAAAAACCATATCATTGTTACTCACCGAATCTTCTTCTGTCCGATTCTCTGTACTATTCACCTCTCCGGTAATTCCATTTACAACACAAATGAAACTTGGTTCTCCTTCTGCTATTATCCTGCCTGGTGCATAGTTATTATTTAGTACGACGTAATATACATCTCCTAAATCATATCCGCAAGCCCAAAAGTTGATATCAATATTCGTTTTATCAGAAGTATGAAATCCATACAAAGCAGCCAGTGCCGATAATGCAGAGCTTATTGCATCCTCTTTAGTAATATTATAGTCTTTCGGCTTTGTATATTCCAAGTCTTTTGTACATGACCAGTAGTAAGTATAGTGTTCTCCCTTCACCTTTTCTACTTTTGGTAACTGTGTAGATTCAACAGTTTCAGCGGTTTCAGTTGGTTCTTTATCTTTCACAGAGCTAGAACCACTTTGAACCATATTGATCAATCCCTCTGCCGTACCATCTTTAGCAATCTCTTCCCTTGCCTCTGCACGTTGCATCATATACATGCAGCTAATAATAGCTACCGTCACACTAAACATCAGTATAATTGCGGAAATCATGAAAACAGACTTTACTTTTATTTTTCTCATATTAACTTCCTCTCTTTCTGAATTTGTAGCTTTATCTTACCCTTAGAATACTTTGGTGTTATTATTAGAATGTTAGGAAGCTGTTAAGTTTTCAGCTGGAAGAAATACCTCCACTAAGGTACCCTTCTGTACTTTAGAAGTAATTGAGATTCTTCCCTGATGCTTGTCTATGATTTGTTTACATATGGTCATACCAAGTCCTGCTCCAAATGTACTGCGGCTTCTTGCTTTATCTTCACGATAGAATGGCTCAAATATATTTTCTAAACATTCCTCACTCATACCTATTCCATGGTCCCTGACTGTAATCTTATTAACATATACTCCAACAGCTATCTCTCCGCCCTCATCACTTGCATTTATCGCATTCTTAATTAGATTAACAAGCAGGTTATTTAATAGTGTCTGGTTTCCATATAATCTTTTTCTATCGGTCTCTGTCAAAATAACTATTCCCTTATCTCCTGCCATTTCCCTTAATGACTCTACCACATGTTTTAGGAAAATTTCATTTTCAAACCATTCAAATGAGAGCTCTTCTCTTTTGATTAACGCTAATTTTAACAATTCCTCACTCATTAAACTGATTCTCTTGGATTCATGGATGATATAGGACAGGTATTCGACTCTCTTTTCCTCAGGAAGTACTACCCTTTGCAATAGCTGGGAGTAGCCTTGGATTGTGGTCAAAGGAGTACGAATCTCATGGGCTAGGTTATCGATAAATTCTTGTTTTCTATCTGCTTCCTCAGACAAAACCTGCATACTCTCATTGATTTTTAGGGACATATGATTAAAACTGCCGGCAACCAAGGCTATCTCATCTTTACCCATAACATCCACCATCTGGTGCAGATCTCCATTTGCCATAGCATCTGCTGCCTTCGACAGCCGCCCTAGTGGAGTTAATATTTTACGTAAGAAGAAATATAAAAAGATAGCCAGTATAATAGAAGCAAGAAACTCTATGAGTGCAAAGGTTTTTATCATATTGATCCATAATTCTTTAAATCCTGTCAATTGCTTATTTACGACAAAAATATATGTCGAATCATTCACTACAAGCTTTCCAGCTACCACTATATGCTTTTCTCCTCCATACTCCATGACTATAATTCGTGGATATATGCCTGCATTCATCAGTAAATCATAATACGTACTGCTTACTTTGCTATCATACAATTCATTATCTTCTTGATAAGAATAATCCGGTGGCACCTGAATATCCATCCCATCTTCAATAGCCTTAGACATTTGTAAAATGGAATTACTTGTCCACATTTCTAATGTCAAACCATTTTTATGATACTGTGTAGCAAATTGTTGAAAGAGAACAGCGATAGAAGCTTCTGATTGAAAATTGTTCTTTGTCATTGCGGTATAGTCAGCCCTGAATGCCCCGGTTGCATTGGTCCATTGACCATATGTAGTTTCCTTTTCGGTCTTCAAACTATTGTTATAGCTTATATAAAATGCGATACACATACAGAGATTTAAAATTATTAAAAATAATAGTAAGGTTCCTATGTATATTTTTTCCCATAACTTCATATTACAACTCCAGTCGGTATCCTAATTTATATACCGTTTTTATTCGATTCTCCAAATGCAGCTTTTTCCTTAGGTATACCACATGAACGTCAACCGTCCGATTATCACCTTCAAAGCAGTATCCCCAGACTTTCTCAATCAACTGTTCTCTTGAAAGTGCAATATTTTTATTTATGATAAAAAACTCCAGCAACTCATATTCTTTGGGCGTTAATTCTACTACTTTCCCATTCAGCTTGACTGTCTTACTATCCATATCTATTACAACATCGTCGATATTCACCTTTTGATTAGTAGTGTTCTTTCTTCTCAAGACAACATTTACCCGAGCAATTAATTCCAACATATCAAAAGGCTTAATCAAATAATCCTCTGCTCCTTCATTTAAACCCTTAATCTTGTCCAATACCCCATCTTTTGCAGTCACCATAATTACCGGGGTATCAACGACTTTACCTAATACCTGATATCCACTCAGCTTAGGTAGCATAATATCCAATAGGATTAAATCATAACAGGTACTCTGTAGCCTCTGAAGTGCTTCCATCCCATCATAGGCCTGTTCACAGGTATGCCCCACTGTCGACAAATTCTCTTTTATTAACTTATTTATGTACTTTTCGTCTTCCACAATCAAAATCTTTGCCATATGGCTCCCACCCTTTCATCTTAGGCTTATAATAGCAGTAACATATTAGGAAGTTGTTATGTGTTAAAGTTTTGTATATTCTTTTTTCTACTAAAACCCCTATATATTTCCTCTTACTATGCATCTATTAAATTATACTTCTTTTTTCTTCCATAATCTACATATTTCACCCATTAATGAATCAAAAAACTGGAAAGACTCAAGGTTGGTTTTGGGATGCAAAAAGGAGTTAGTCAAAAAGGCTAACCCCTAATTCTCCTTTACACCTTTGTAACAGCATCCACATTAACATAAATATCCATAAATGTGACACCGTTTTTATCATAAACACTCTCGAAACAACTCAATACATTTTCCTTCACCTTTTGTTTACATCCAAATGCTTGAAGATGTTCCATGATCCTCTTGTACCCATTTGGAATTCTTTCAAACGCCGATGCAAAAGGATCAGTTACAGTAATCACCGCATAATCTGCTTCCACTTGTTCTGCATATTCCACTCCTGGAAGCTCTGTACTAAATCCTTCAGGTAACACATAAGCAGCAACATATCCTCTCATTCCAAATCGGTGCTGCAATATTACAATCACTCCTTAAGATTATTCCTTAGGCCTTTGGATAAATCAATTATGTCAAAATCAGTTTGAAAATAACACCAACTGACATTTGCTATTATTCTATTACTTGTCACATGTTAGTTTACATCTGTTGGTTTTTATATATCATTGTCTTTTTCAAATAATTTATCTATTTCATCAACTGGAAGAGGTTTGCTGAAATAATAACCCTGAATATAATCGCAATTTCTTTCCTTAAGAACTAAAAGTTGCTCCTTTTTTTCTACTCCTTCTGCTACAACGTTTAAACCCAAGCTGTGAGCCATATCAATAATAATATTTATAATTGACGCTTCCTTTTGATTAGACGTAATATTATCGATAAAAGACTTGTCTATCTTTAAAGTATTAATTGGTATCTTTCTCAAATAGCTTAGTGAAGAATAGCCTGTACCAAAATCATCAAGAGCAATGCTTATTCCCATATTCATTAACTGCTTTAATGTAGCTATACTAGAATCCACTGATTCCATAAGAACTGATTCTGTAATTTCAAGTTCAAGA
The DNA here is from genome assembly GCA_023411225.1 of Bacillota bacterium. Lineage (GTDB taxonomy): Bacteria > Bacillota > Clostridia > Lachnospirales > Lachnospiraceae > KM106-2. The sequence continues at coordinate 12,164 of JAEYPA010000054.1, read as the reverse complement.
ATCTCGGGATTAACACCTGTATTCTTAATGATTTCTTCAATACATTCATGGAAATCAGTCTGTTGTAAGTCAACTGAAGATATATTAACACCTATACTTTTAAACTGATATCCTTTCTGAGACCATTTTACCGCCTGTTTACAGGATTCGTTAATTACCCATTGACCTATTTTAGTGATATGACCATACTCTTCAGCTATAGGGATAAATTCTAGTGGAGATATCAGGCCAAGTTCTTTACTATTTAGTCTAAGTAAAGCTTCAAACCCAAATATGTGATTGTTTTTTGCATCGTATTGAGGCTGATAATTTATTATTAGCTCATCATTTTCAATTGCATATCTTAGTATTCTTTCAATATGTGTCTTTCGCGTAAGTTTTAAATACATATCCCAATTAAATAGTTCAAATCGATTTTTTCCTAAATCTTTTGCTTCATACATTGCTGCTTCAGCATTTTTCAAAATGTTATTTGTATCCGTACCATCTTTAGGATATAAAGCGATTCCTATACTTACTGTTACATAAATCCGTTTTCCATCAATTTCTGAAGGCTGGTCAAATAACTTTAAAATGCTTTTGGCATAAGACATAACTTCTGCCTCATCTGCATTAGGATGGATCAAAATAAATTCATCTCCACCTAATCTGCATATTATATCTTCTGTATTTATCCAAGTTTTTAATTTCCTTGCAAAATAAATAAGTAATTTATCACCATAATTATGGCCCATTGTATCATTTATATTTTTAAAATTATCTAAATCAATAAACAAAACAGCACCTTCAGAATCATTATCATTTGTCGATTCCAAAAGTTCATTTAATTTATCAATAAAAAACATTCTATTAGGAAGCTCAGTAAGAGAATCGTAATAAGCCATAAATCTAATTTTTTCTTCTGATAATTTCCTATAAGTTATATCTATTATAGAGCCCGCCATTTTAATAATCTTATTTTCAGAATTATGAATAGCCTTACCTTTCGATAAAAGCCATATATATTCCCCATTCTTCTTTTTAAACCTAAATTCCGATTCAAAAACTGTTGTCACATTATTTATATATTCCTTAAATACTTTATCAATATCTTCTGGATGAACTGTATTTCTGATAAAACTCATTATATCAATGTCTTTGTCAAGTTTATATCCACAGATATCATATACTTTGTCCGATGTAAAAAAATCTCCTGTATTTATATCCCATTCCCAAATGAAAGCATTCGCACATTCTAAGGCTAGTTTATATCTTTCCTCGCTAATTCTAAGTGATTCTTCATTCTTTGCTAACTCATCATAATTTGACCTTAGTTGACCAATCATAGCATTAAAAGATGTCCCTAATTGCCCAAACTCATCATTAGCGGTAATGTTGGCCTTAACTGATAAATCACCCTTTCCTGCTGAATTCATTAAAGGGGTTAGCTCTGAAATAGGCTTAGTTATTCTTTTAGCCACAATATAGCCAAGAGCAATTGCAATCAACAATGCGCAGATTGTTATATTCGTTATTAAAAGCCTCATTCTATCAGTTTTATTAATAAGTTCAGACCTTTCCACCAACGAAGCCATTTTCCAACCAGTATAAGGAGAAGTATATACATTAACTAAAACATCTTTCCCGTTTATAATAGTTTCAAAATTCGTATTATCTTCACTTATGAATTTGTTATAATTATTAGGTAACCCATTATTACCTTTATTTGTTTTGTTCGAATCTCTCATTAACTCTGAGATATTTTTAAAATTAAAACTAGAATCCGGATAAGCCAAAATTGTACCATCTTTTGAAAATAAAAATATATATCCTCTGTTCCCTATTTTAATACTTTTAATATCCTCCGATAATTTTTCTAAACTTACATCAATACCTACTGCTCCTACAATTTCTCCAGATTCATTCTTTACAGCTTTAGAAACAGTGATAAGTGCCTTACTTGTATCAACTGCAGAAACGTATGGTTCTGTAGTCACGGATTGTTCAGGATTATCTAAAGCAAGAGAATACCACGGTCTTTGTCTAGGATCAAATGTGCTTGACTTAATCCCATCGGGCCACCTAATATATCCTCCCCATTTGGTTCCAAGATAAACATAGGTAGCTTGGGTATGCGTTGTTCCATAACCTTCCAAATAATTAAAAATAGCACTTTCTAACCCTGGAATAAGCTTTGATCTTTTTCCGTGTAATTTTATGTCAGGTATGCTAGCTAAAGGTAATATGGATGGATCTGCTTTTTTTATATCAGTAAAAGTTGCTATAAAACCAATATCTTCTTTTAATTGTTTAATATCATTAGAAATCGTATTGTCTATCTGTACCATTTGAACTTTTGTATTTGAATATAAATCATTTTTTAATGAATTATACATATAATTATACGTGATTGCTGAGATTGGAATAGAGGTGAATAAGACAATTACTACAAAACATATAAATATTTTTATTCTAAAAGTAAGCTTCATATCCACATCTCCTTTACTCTTAAATTGGCTTTACACGCATCTTTTTTTACAATTTTGTTTTTTATCTATTTATATAGTTTCCTTTATATACTTATTAGTCCTACAAATTATAAATAACCTTATATTATTACTTTATTATACCAATTCTTTTATATTTATTCTATATTTTCTTTGTTTTTTCCCATTTCTACCCTTTGTAAGTTGCTATTGCAGAAAAGGGAGCGCACGTAAAAAGAGGTGTTCAAAATTAAGAACACCTCTTTTTATACAATTCGTCATACACTATTTAAAACGTCCTTAAATTCTCTGACCATTTCTCTCTAATCTGACTTACCTAACATCAATTTGTGTCATACACAATATTGCCATCTTTAATTACAAATTCAATCTGACGTAAATTTGATATGTTTTCCAGGGGATTATCTTTTAATATGACAAAGTCAGCTTTTTTACCACACTCAATACTTCCAAGTTCAACTTCTGCTCCCAAAAGTTCGGCGGCGTTTATCGTAGCAGTTCGAATAGCTTCATATTCATCCATCCCATGTTTGACAAACAGCTCAATTTCTTTATAAAGAAAACCATGAGGTACATACCCTGCACCTCCCATGCCTGCATCAACACTTGCAACAATTTTTACCCCGTATTTAATAGCATTTTCAAAATTTAAAGGAAAATATTTCTGCTTGTAATTAGGCATTTCTGTATAGAACTTTGTCCAAATTGGATCAGCTTGAGACTTTATAGCTTCCCTCATTTTTTCTAAAGCTTTTTTGCCGATTGAATGATAGGGTTCTGGGATAGCCTCCTTCATTTCTTCTCTGTCAAACAGTTCAGGATTGTCTATCAAGTCCACCCAATGATAAAAACAATATGCCGTTGGAACCCAGTAAATTCCCTTTTCCTTCATAATCTTTAACGTTTCTTCCTCTAGTAATCCAAGTGGTGTATGCTCGATGCTATCAACACCAGCTTCGACCGCCTGTTTAATACCTTCAGGTAGACAGATTGAATGAACAGATACCCTCAAGCCTTCGTCATGAGCACATTTTACAATGACCTGTAGGATCTCCGGTTTCATACTTGCATCAAGCAAGCGTAAATCAACTTTTCTTTTTATATAGAAATCTCGACCTTCGGGACTATTTTCTAATAAAGATATACTTGTACCTGGAGTGATTGTTTTAATAAAGTCCACACCATCCTTTTTTAACTGTTTAATAATCTCTGGTACTTCCTGTGGGCTTTCTACATCAATCGACAATCCATGGGCTCCAAAAATAACACTCAAAATAGGCAGCAAAAATGGAGGAGCAGGAATAAACCTCTTCAAACTGAAATAACCGTAAGGTACCGTCAAAGCCGGTCCACTTGCAAATATACGCGGGCCATTATATAATCCTTTATTCACTTGATCTCTGAACTTCAATATACTGTAACCAAAAGATCCTGGCATATTTCTTATTGTTGTAACACCAGATTTTAAAGTAAGGTACGAATGCCGTAGATATTTCTTTTTTATGGATTCCGTACTTATCCTACCATAATCATCCACCCCCGGATGAGCTAGATGTACATGAGCATCAATCAATCCTGGAATAATATACCTTCCTTTTAGGTCTTTGACTATTACGTTTTCCGGGATGGTAAAAGTCGATGATGACGCGATTTCACTTATCTTTCCCTCACGGCAAATAATGGTACTGTTCTCATGAATCGCTCTTTTCACCACATCTACTATATTTACGCCGGTTAGTACCAATACCTGGGATTTCTTATTGATTCCACAACTTGTCTTTTCACGTTTTCTCTTTATTCTTTCCACATTCAACCTCCCATTCTTATAATACAATCCTTTCCTACATTCAAATCGTTTGATGTCTATGTGTTATATTTACTATTATATACTATCTTTTACATCTTAAATACAATATTTATATAGAAAAGAGCACCATTTTTCAAAACACCCCTCCTATGCAGGAGGGGTGTTTATGATAATATTGACGCGAAACGTGAATATCTTATTTTGTTTTTACATACTTAACTACAGACCATCCGGAATAATACTTGGTTCCTTTTACCGTCTTGTAAGTACGGATTCTTACGTAGTATTTTTGCTTTGATTTGAGATTCTTAATGGTCTTTTTAGTTGTCTTGTACGAAGAAACATTTATTGTCTTCCTATTCTTAGAGAACTTACTATTTGTTGCGTACTGAACCTGATATCCGGTTGATTTGTTGTTCTTACTCCATTTCACAGTCATCTTTTTTGATGATGGGCTATTAACACTAATGCTGGAAACTTGGTTCAACCGACATATACTTTTTCCTATGTAGTTGCTGGATGTATTTCCATTATAAGCTACAACCGCATAAGTATAGATAGTTCCATTAACAATGTTCTTGTCGGTATAAAATATCGTCGAATTTCCTTTTATTGTTTTTATTTTTTTGTAGGTTCCACTTCCATTCTTTTTATACACATAGTATCCTGTTGCTCCTGGAACCTTTGACCAGACTAATTTTGTTCCATTAGACACATTGCTAAGTGAAGGTGTAACGCTCTTTAAGTACTGAATTTTTAGCCCTTTTTCATTATATTTGCTACAAATATAGGATCTATATGGATTGTAACAAGCTACTGTATAATAATAAGTTGTTCCGGAAATTGCTGTTTTATCATAGAAACTATTTGTAGTGGAATATCCAATTGGTGTCCAATTGCCATCCGCTTTTCTTCGATATATCCTATACTTATCTGCTCCAGATACTTTTCCCCATGTAAGCTTTATACCAGATGTGATATTAGCTATTGTTTTTAACTGAGGTGTTTTTAACACTTCTGTGCCATTACAGCAATTGGTAAAGTAATACCATTTACCATTGTAGGGTAATATCCCTGTGTAATTCATAATATTATCGTTTTTATAATAAAGGATCTGTCCGAATTCATCTTCATATAACCCGGTATATGCCGTATGAGTAACCAATGTTTTTACAGATTTGGTCCCTCCATTCACCGCAAAGTTATTGACAGCTTCAACGTACACAGTACGCGTTCTACCACTCTCTATTTCGGCTATCCCAGAATTGGTATTTACAAATCGACCATATCCTGAGGTTGAATTACCTGTCCAAATAACATATTTCTCTGCACCTTCAACTTTATTCCATGTTAGCTTTACGCCTCCTGGAACATTGGTCATTTTCGTAATCACAGGAGTAGCTAGAGTCATTCTCTTTTCTTCTTTTCTTTGTGCATCACAGTGTTGACATTTGAATGTCGTTATTCCCACTGCTTTATAGCTAGCTGGAATATCTGATATTACTTCCCATTCGTGGCCTGTTTCTTTAATTGGCGTATTACCAGATAATATAACCTTACATACCGAACAACTTGTACCATTTTCATGTCCGATTTTGGTACAGGTTGGAGCCTTATAAGCATCCTCTACTACAGCATGTTCAGTAACAACATCTCCATTGGAATCTATAGTACAATATTCCTGCCATTTTAATAGACCATGATATTCATTATTATAATAGTCTATGGTAGCCTGCCACTCAGCTGCATCTTTCTTGAGATAATAAATAGTAACATCAGATGTCCCATAGAATGGCGTATTATAAAAATCTATTATATTATGTGTAATGACAGTTTTTAAATTTTTATTTCCTCCAAAACAACTATTAATACTCTTTAGTGAAGCAGGTAAATCTATCTTGGTTAAATTATTACCGTAAAATGCGCTGGGATGAATATACTTTAAACCTTCATTTAATTGAACTTCTGACAATGTAGAACTTCTAAATGCTCCAATTTCTATTAAAGTAATTGTTGATGGCAGTTCTATGCTTGAAACTATGGTATGGCTAAATATGTACGCACCAATCGTAGTGATTCCTTCACCAATGATAATCTCAGAATATGTTCCATATTGGAATGGAGATACACTATAATTGTAATTGTACATTGGACCAGAACCAGAAAGAACCAATCGTTTATCCGCATAAAGTACCCGCTCAATATCATTTCCACAGGTCCCACTATCTAAAACAAGTTCTTCCATATTTTGAGTCGTATTCGCATAAGTATCCAAGCCCATAGCAGGAATTATCGTTAGTATCATTACCATACTTAACATGATACATAATATTCGCTTCTTCATTTTCATGTCTCTCCTTATCATATGTTTTCTGTAATCTGGGTAGTCTGCATTTGCATTGTAATAATCTATTTTTAGACACTATATTCTCTACTCTCTATGTATACTACATTATTATACCACATTTTTTATCTTTCCGCATACAAAAAGCGCCCCTCCTATTCAGGAGGAGCATCTTCTCCTACTATTGTTACTCACTCAATTTAAAATGTGCTATCATCTGATTAAGATTTTCTGTCTGCTTAGCAAGACTAGCGGAGCTAATTCCGATTTCATCAAGATTTGCATTTTGCTCAGCAACTGTAGTGGCTATATCTATAGTAAAATCTTTATTTTTCTCTATCGTTCTATCGATTTCCTGCATATTAGTTACAACATTATCTACCATATTAGTAAGCATCTGCATTTCACTGGTAATCTCTTGTATATTTGCACTGACCTCACTTATTCCATCAGTAATTTGTATAAAAGTCTGCTTAGTGTCTTCTGCCATTTCTGTATTTATCTTCAACTGTTCTAAACCATTCTCCATGCTATGAGACATATCATCGACATCCTTTTGAACCGTCTGAATGATATTAGTAATCTTACTACTTGCCTCTTGGGTAAGGTTTGCCAAATTACCTATTTCTGAGGCAACAACAGCAAATCCTCTGCCTGCTTCACCTGCTCTAGCCGCTTCAATGGAAGCATTTAAAGACAGCATTTGGGTTTGGGTAGAGATATCTGTAATGGAACGTAGGATAGTATTCATTTCAGATGTATTGGATTCCAGCCTCGCCGCTACATCTGCTACTTGCTCCATCACAAAATTAACCTGTTTTAGTTGTGAATTATAGTCTTCAATCTTTTCTGTTCCGTTAGAAGCCTTTTCCATAGATGTAGTTGCGTTATAATTTATCTGATTGATGGCAGCTGATATCTTTTCAGCAACTATATTCATCTCTCTTACATGGCTCACCGTCTGTTCTGACTCCTGTCTTTGACTGCTCATTAGACTGGACATCTCATCCAATGAATTTGCAACGCTCTCCGCACCTTCTTCATTTTCTCTTATACTTTTAAGTACAATCTGTGAAGAAGTGCCCAGTTCATTTATCACATCATTTAAATTATGAATAATTTCTTTAAAATTACTACTCATGGAATTAAAAGCATCTGTCACTGCCCTAATCTCATCTCTTGATTTAATTTGCAGTTTATCTCTAGACAAGTCGCCTTTTGCTACAAGCATAATTTCCTTTTTGAGTTTCCTCACTGGTTTTGTAATGCTTTTTGTTAATAATACACATAAAACAATACTGATGATTAAAGCAGTTGCAAACATAGAAGTACAACCAATAATTGTTGAATCAAAACTATTGGCAACCTTCTCTTGAATATCTGCACTTCGTTCCATCTCAAGCGTCATTAACTTCAAAGAATAATCCGATAATGTTTTATTATAATCATAGGTAGCATAGATCAAATCATATATACCACCTACAAGTTTGGGAAAACTTGTACCATCTCCAGCATCAATTATCTTCTGTACACTCTTAGTATAATTCTCCAATACGGGACGTATTGCCATAGTGATCCCATAATTTTCTGCATATGTTTTATTACTACCAATGCTATCTTTAATTTCATCCAAGTAAGTTGTCATTTTCAGCACAATATCTTGCTCTTTAGACTCTTTAATGTTCTCAGCCTTTGAGCAGGCAGATAACAGGCGATGTGGCTGATTTTGTGCTTGATCATTAATAAAATTAATCTTTTTTAAGTTGTCAAGGACTTCTGCATAATCCTTATTATAACTCTTCGCCCTTAAAGCAAAGACGACCATGCTAATTCCCATAAGAATTACAGCAAATCCAAAGATAAGAATTATTTTTTTAGAAATTCTTTTTATCCTTAATCCTCTACGTTGTCGTTCTTTCTTTTCCTTAATTACTTTTTCTTTTTTGCCCATTGGTTACCCCCTAGCATATAAAAAAGAATTGCACTGTAAACAACAACAGTGCAATTCTTAGCAAACTACTCTAAGTGAAAAACAGTTTTTAGATCAACGGAAACCGGACTATTATCTTCGTTAGTCTCCATAATATCTGCCATAAAATCCCACCACTTTCTATTAATCGCGGTGTCTGCACCTTTGGCCCATAGTTCTTCATCCTCAATTTCAATATATCCAAACAAGATAAGCGTGTCCTTATCTAAAAAGATAGTATAGTTCTTTCCGCCATGTTCATGGATCATATCTATCATCTCAGGCCACAGAAGATTATGACGTCTCTCATACTCTTCCTCCTGACCTTCAAACAATTTCATCTTAAAGCCTTTTATCATATTTTAGTATACGTCCTTCCAATCAGCGATGTTACTTGGATCAAATTTGAATGGTGCACCAAGGATAACTTCTGTACCACCATCACCAGCATCTGTGATAGTATATGGACTATTTTCCATTTTTCCAGCTTCAAATGTTTCATCTTTAGCACCAGTTATTTTTCCAGAAACCAATGCAACAGAGATATGAGCACCAAGACGACCTACGTCGATTGGATTCCATAAGAACATATATGGGCAAGAATGATCAGCGTCATCACCAATGTACTCAGCCATTTCAGAAGGTAAACCAAGGCCAGTTAATTTACAAGCTGACTTCTGATCCTGAAGTACTTTAGCTGCTGCTGCAATACCTACAGTAGTAGGAGCACAGATAACTTTTAAATCAGGATAGTTTGTTAATAAGGACTGTGTAACAGTTGTAGATTTTTCTGGTTCGTCATCACCATAAGCAACTTCTACAAGTTCGAGATTTGCATATTTAGAATCCTTTTCCATAATGGATTTCATAGATTCAATCCATGCGTTCTGATTAGTTGCCTGTGAGGTTGCAGATAGAATAGCCCATTGTCCTGAACCACCAGATATATCATATACAGCATCCATAAGAGCTTGACCAATCTGAGTAACACCAGCTTGATTTGCAAATGTCATACGACTAGCTGCATTAGTCTTAGAGTCAAGACAAGATACTTTGATACCAGCAGCTTTTGCTTCTTCTAACGAAGCCTGAAGAGCGTTTTCATCATTTGCTGCTATACAGATAGAATCAACACCCTGAGATATTAATGATTGGATAATGGTAATCTGTGCATCAGCAGTAGCTGCTTCTGGATGCTGGATAATACATTTCCCACCAATTGAATCAACAACTTCTTTAAAACCTTCTGCTAATTTCTCGTTGTAAGGGTTACCTGCTGCTTTTGTAATCAATGCATAAGTTTTTCCAGCATCATCAGTATTATCTGATGGATTGGTAGATTCTTTTGGAGTTGAAGTATCTTTTGGAGCTTCAGATTCTTTTTTTGCATTATCAGTTGCTGGAGCTGGATCATTGTTTTTTGAACCACATCCTACAAGTAATGATGATACCATTGCTACACAAAGTACTACACTCAAAAACTTTTTCTTCATTGTTCATCCTCCTTATTAGAAACACTTAAAATAATAATTAATTTATACCTAACAGAGCTATCTTAATGGAATGCCCCGTATGATATCAACACTTAATTGGGTTGCTTTTTACTTATACGAAGTTTTGATACAAGATTTGGCAATAAAACTGCACAAATAAGCAAGATACCGATAATTACAAGTATTAACTGTGAGTTCATATTAATTTGTCCTAAGCCAATCCGTAAGCAAACAATAATGAATGCAGAGATAATCCCACCTATCATCTTGCCCTTACCACCAGTAGTAGCAATACCTCCAAATACTGCCATTGCAATAGCATCCATCTCAAAACCTTTACCTGTTGTCGTATTGGCTGCATAGGTTGCAGAAGTAAGGAATAAAGCCGCAATTCCTGAGAATACTCCCATTAGGATATATGCTGTCAAAATGACTCTATTGTTCTTAATTCCAGAGTAGAAAGCTGTCTTTCTATTACTACCAATAGCATATAGACTTCTACCATAGCGCATCTTAACAGCAACTAGCGTAAACACGATTGCTGCAATTACGGCTAAAAAGAATACATATGGGAAAGGTCCAATCTTTCCTGCAATTGCTCTAAATCCTTCTGAATTCTTTAAAGAGATTGAACCACCACTACCAAGTACAATTTCAGCGATTCCTCTAAAGATAATCTGGGTACCTAATGTTATAATCATAGATGGGAGTTCTGGAAATTTTGTAAGAATTAAGCCATTAATAGTCCCACATATACCACCGGTAATAAGTACTACTAGAATTACTACAACAAAGGGAAGACCTTGATTTGCTGCCAGACATCCCGTGGTAGCTGACAAACAAACAATAGATCCAACCGAAATATCTATCTCTCCAAGGAGAAGAATATATGCCATCGGGAAGAACAGAAATATCTCGCATAAGTATTTTGGCATCTCACGAAGTACATTAGTAAAAGTATAGTTTGGAGATAAGTATCTACATAGCGTAATTACAACAAGGAAAATAACTAGTAAAATACCTTCCCAGCTGAAAATCCTCTGCTTCCATACATCCTTTTGTATGGCATTAATTGTTCTGCCTGATTTTCCTGCCATGACTACATCTCCCTTCTTTCCAGATTACTTCTATTCATTGCCCGTTGAGTAATTACATTAAGAATAATAACTGCAACGATTAATACACCTTTGATTGTGTTTTGTGCAATGGCATCTATTCCTACTAAAGGAAGCGCTTTGGATATAACTGCTAAAACCAAGGATCCAAGTAATGTACCTACAACAGTTCCTTTACCACCACTCATGCTTACACCACCAATTACACATGCTGCAATGACATCCATCTCTTTCCCTGTCTGCATGTTTGGTTGAGCCGAAGCATACACTGTAGTTGCCAATGCTCCAGCAAGACCTGCTAAAATACCCATAATGATATAAACATAAACCTTTACTCTAGCTACATTAATTCCTGATATCTGAGCTGCTTCTTCATTACTTCCTACCGCATATATATTTCGACCAAACTTGGTCCACTTAAGTACGATAAAGAAAGCGATATAGCAGACAATTACAATCATAATTACTTTATTTACTCCAAATACATCTTCCAATGCGAATTTCTTAAAATCACCCAAGGCATCTGCACCAGCCCATTGACTGTTACCAATGATATAGGCAAGCCCTCTAAATATGTACATGAATCCCATAGTAGCAATAATTGGAGTAACTTTCCCGTATCCAATGACCACTCCAATAATCAATCCACATACTGCACCAATTCCAAGGGCAATTATAAATCCTAGTAATGTACTTGTCAGATGGCCAAACTTAAACATCAAGCCCACTGTCATACCTGAAAAGGCTAATGTAGATGCAATAGAGATATCAATTCCACCAATCAATAGTACACAAAGCATTCCAAGAGCTAGAATCATTGTAACAGCATTGTTTTTAAGAATTTCCATAATATTGCTAACTGTCATAAATGCTGGATTTTTAATCGTGACTACAAGGCAGAGTAACACAAGAACAATTAAAAGGCTGGTTTCACGTGATCTCGTAATACG
>JAEYPA010000035.1 GCA_023411225.1 Bacillota bacterium | reverse complement strand
CCCTTGGGTCCTCCCGCTTCCAGGATTTTGTGAAAATCAAGCCTTTCTCAGGCTCCACCGGCATGTCCTTCATACTATGTACTCCAATGTGCACCTCCCCTCTAAGAATCTGTTCCTCTATCTCAGTGACAAACAGCCCCTTATCCCCAATCTGCTCTATCGGACGGTCCTGTATCCTATCCCCTTTTGTCGTAATTACCTTTATTCTAAAGTCATCTTCAGGATATGCTTCCTGCAGACAGTGACAAACATAATTGGCCTGCACCAGTGCCAATTTTGACCCCCTAGTTCCAATGATATAATTCATAGTCTACGATCCCTTTTCTATTATAGTTGAAACAATTCCTTGATGATTGTCTCATATTCCTCTTGTTTTTCTCTGGAATCCAATTGCTTCAATTCCTGAATTGGTTCCTTTAAAAGCCTTTGTAAAGAAGCATTGATTACTTTTCTAAGAATTAACTTTTGTCGATCCGTTAAGTCGATTTTGTGACTCAGATAGTCATAGCTATCGTCCACAATCTCTTCACATCGTTTCTGCAAGGATTCTATAGTGGTATCCATACGGCTGCTTAATAGCCAATCCCTTGTTTCTTCAATGGCTTCATCAATCATGTCTCTGCTGATTTCCAGAAGATATTGTCGCTCCAACTGATTTTTCGCAACAATCTGTTGCAAAGTATCTAGGTTAATCAAGTGTACATCCTCCACATTGGCTAACTCCACATCAACATCCCTAGGGGTGGCCAAGTCTAACAAGGTCATCGGTCGTTTTACAACTAACCCTTCTTTGGTGACGACTCTATGAGGTGAAGATGTAGCTGAAATGACAATGTCACATATCTCCATAGCCTTATAGCGTTGTTCATACTGGACGACTTCGATGATTGGAAACTCTGACTTTAGTTCTTTGGCATGGACCAAAGCTCTACTACATACCATAACCTTTTTGGCACCATATTCATACACGTAACGAAGAGCCAGTAACGACATCTTTCCACTTCCAATGATTAAAATGGTTTTTCCTGCAATCCCACACGTCTTTTCTAACTGTTGAATTCCTACATAGCTGACAGACAGTGGCTTCTCACTAATCTTTAGCTCTGTTTTAATTTTTTTGGAACAAGTAACAGCATCCCTTACAATTTTGTTCATTTCCTTCTTAGCGAAGCCCATGGTTCTAGAGAAATCTAGAGCATCCTTTACCTGACCTAGAATCTGGTCTTCTCCCATAACCAAAGACTCAAGCCCTGCAGAAACCCGAAATAGATACTTGATGGCCTCCATTCCACGAAGCATAAATAGATAGGGATCTAAATCTAACTCTTTAAACAGGGACTTATATAGGTATTTCATGTGGGAAAACTGTGTCTCTCCCTTGTAGAGAAAATAAATCTCACTCCGATTACAGGTAGACAATATCATACACTGGCAGATACCAATTTTTTCGGCACCTTGTAGCAAATTCATTTTCTTGACATCTGTAAAGAAGGTCTTTTCTCTTATATCCAATTGCGTATTTACATAGTTAATTCCAATATATCCAAATTGCATTACATCCTCCATCTAAGACAATTGGTATCCTATCTATCTTAGAGTTATTGGTATATTATATGAAGGAAAGGAGGCTACTAATGCAGCCTCCTTTCCTTCCTACAATAATTTATTCACTTTTACCACTCCTGATAATCCTGTATCAATTCACAGGTTTTCTCTATATCTTCTTCTAAATGCGCATCTGAAAGAAACATTGTCTCAAACTGGGCAGGTGCAAAATAGATTCCACGATCTAACATATAACTAAAATACCTTCCATATGCTTTCTGGTCAGACTCCATTGCCTCCTCATAATTCGTTACTCCTCCTGGTGTAAAGAATACATTGAAAAGAGAACCGATATGATTGATTGATACTTTATCACCTGCCACCTTACACATAGCATGAACAATTCTATCAGTTTTCTCTTCTAGTCTTTTGTAAATTCCTGGGTCTTCCTTTAAAATCTTCAGTGTCTCAAGTCCTGCTGCTGTAGCAATTGGATTGCCAGATAAAGTTCCTGCCTGATATACCGGTCCGTCTGGGGAAATCATTCTCATAATGTCTTCTCTTCCTCCGTAGGCACCTATCGGCATACCTCCTCCTATTATTTTGCCAAGGGTAGTGAGATCCGGCTTAATACCAAAGTATTCTTGGGCTCCTCCTAAAGCTAACCGGAATCCGGTAATCACTTCATCAAAGATTAACAATGCATTGTATTGCTTGGTAATTTCCCTTAAGAATGAGAGAAAGCCATCCTCCGGAAGTACAACACCCATATTAGCTGCCACAGGTTCCACAATAACTGCGGCTATCTCTCCTTTGTTTGATTCAAATAACTGCATCACCGATTCCTTGTCATTAAAACTAGCAACCAATGTATTCCTAGTGTAATCCTTTGGAATACCTCCACTATCCGGTACAGAGGTAGTAAGGGCTGCGGAGCCGGCCTTTACTAGAAGAGCATCGGAATGTCCATGATAACAGCCTTGGAATTTGATGATTTTATCTCGCCCTGTATAACCTCTGGCACAACGTATAGCACTCATCACAGCCTCTGTACCAGAGTTCACCAGTCGATTTACTTCCATGGAAGGAACCAGCTCTGTTATTAGTTCTGCGATTTCTACCTCTCTTGGTGTTGGCGCCCCATAAGTCAGCCCGTTGTCACAAGCCTCTTTTACCTTTTCTATTACTCTTGGATGTCCATGACCTAAGATTCCTGGACCCCAGGAGCAGATGTAATCAATAAATTCATTGCCATCCACATCAGTAATGCGGTCTCCCTTTGCCCTTACCATAAAGCGTGGTGTTCTTCCCACTGAGACAAAAGCTCGAACAGGGCTATTCACTCCACCCGGAATTCTCTTCTTTGCGGTTTCAAACAATTCTCTTGATCTCTCCTCCATATCCTATCTCCATCGCTTTATTGTCCATCTTTCAACCAATTAGCTACGTCTATAGCATGATAGGTAATGATCATCTTTGCACCAGCTCTTTTTAAACCTATCATATTCTCCATTACGATTTTCTTCTCATCCATCCATCCATTGGCAGCTGCGGCTTTTACCATAGCATACTCACCACTAACATTATAAGCAACAATCGGTATATTAAAATGATTGGAGATATCCTTAACGATATCCATATATGCAAGTGCAGGCTTTGCAATAATAAGGTCGGCTCCTTCTAAGATATCTTCCTCTACCTCACGTAAAGCTTCTCTGCCATTAGCCGGATCTACCTGATAAGTTTTTCTATCTCCAAAGCTAGGTGTTGAGTGAGCAGCATCGCGAAATGGGCCATAATAGGCAGATGCGAATTTGGCACTATAAGCCATAATTGGCGTATTGGTACATCCATTGTCATCTAAGGCTTTACGGATTGTGGCAACTCTTCGATCCATCATGTCACTTGGTGCAACAATATCTGCTCCTGACATGGCATAGCTAACTGCTGTCTTAGCTAATAGCGGCAACGTCTCATCGTTTAGAATCTCTCCATTATGAATCAGTCCACAATGTCCATGGGAAGTGTATTCACAAAGACAGACATCTGCAATAACTACTAGCTCTGGATAGCTCTTTTTAATCAGACGGATAGCCTGTGGAACAATGCCATTTTCATCATAGGCGCCACTCCCTACCTCATCCTTATGTTCTGGAATTCCAAATACAAGAATAGCTTTTACCCCAGACGCCACTATCCGATCCAACTCTTCCCCAATCCGATCCAGGGAATACTGACATATTCCTGGCATAGATGCCACAGAATGACATATGTTCTGTCCCTCCATTACAAAGATTGGATAAATTAATTCCTCTAACCTAATATATTCTTCCCTTACCATACTTCGCAGTATTGCATTCTGTCGTAATCGTCTCATTCTGTCCATGCTTCCCCTCTCATTGTACGAATAATTATTTAGCAGAATATTTCTCAATGATTGCATCAATCTCATGCTTTTTCGGTAAGTTCTCATTTCTTAGCCCAAGTTCCATAATCTCCTGGTATACTTTCTTACGCAGAGCCTCGGTGTTCACTTCGTCCTTCACCTGTTTCCTAATACTACCAAGGTACTCATTCAGTGCCCCAAGTTCTTCTGATAAATAAGACTTCATCTGTGCCTTCAGATACTGTGACATGACAGGGCTTTTCCCTGCACTACTAAAGGCTGCTACTAGATCCATCTGTCTCACATAAGAACCAAACAGAAAGCTACAATCTTCCATCTGGTCCACAGCATTTACTAGAATCTTCCGTTTCATACAGCATTGTCCTATGGCATGGTTTAATGCCTTGTCATCAGTTGCCGCTACCACTAAAGTCATAGAGTAGGTATCTGATACTTTGTAAGTACGTTCCACTATCTGAATTCCTTCAATCCTCTTAATTTCCTCGCATATTCTCTCCGCTACTACTGTCATATCAGCACCAAATTCTTTTAAAGCCTTTATCTTACGAAGAGCCACACTGCCCCCACCTACAACCAGACATTGCTTGCCCCTAAGATCTATAAACATCGGGAAATATGCCATTCACTACATCCTTTCCAATATTCCATGTTTTCGCATAGGCTCCTTGTATATCTTATGATTGTGTACATAGACATAAACCTACATTTCGCCAAAATAACGATCGGTACCAGCCCTCGATTGAATAAAGAGCCTTCTCCTTTACACTGGTCCATTCTCTCTAGAATCTTGCTAGGTGAGAATCAAAATCATACATAGAGATTCCACTCCCTGTTTATTTTCCTCTGAACAATCCTCTATTTCAGCTCCAATTTTCTCGTGGCATAATCTATCTCCCTCTTTTATACTGCCTTGGTGTCATACCATATTCCCTTTTAAAGCAGGTAATATAATGGGACTCAGAACAAAATGCAAAGCTATAGCTAATGACATCATAAGCTTCTCCCTGGATAAGTAATTGTTTAGAAGCCTCTAGTTTTTCATGAAGAATATAGGCATGAAGTGATACTCCGGTCTCCTTCCGAAACAGGGTAGAAAGATAATCTCTTGAAACTCCTAACTGACTTGCCAACATTGCTATAGGCAAACGCTCATGAAGATGGATGTGAATATAATGGAGACACTTCTTAATAATAGGAGAATATATATTACGCTCCTTGAATTTCCTCACCTTACTGGCTAGTTCCATCGCTTTTTCTTTAAGATATGTAACACATTCCTTAACCTCTGTCAGATCATCCACATAACGTATGTAGGTATCACTAAGATTATAGGCATCTGTTTCGTCTAGACCTCCAAGAATTGCATAGTGAATCCCTATGGATATACAGGCTACTGCCCAGTAACGCATCTGCCTGGTATAATTTAAAGACATGCGCCCTACCACTAAACCATGGTTCAAATAATTCTCGATAGCTGCCTCCACCCCTGATACATCACCAGTTTGAATTGCGGTATACAAGATATGCTCTAATTGAAATGGAGTGTGAGTAACACCACTTTCTCGCTGCTCATAGAGTATATCCTCTGCCACAGGTAGAATCTCCATTTTAATCGTTTTCTCTCCATTCATCTTTTCACCCTCTTTCTCATACTATTTTAACATATATATTAATTTAGCAGAATAAATATGATATTATTATTCGCCATATTTTGCTATTCTAAGTTTAAGAGAGGAGGCTTATTATGATCTTATTATCGATGGACGATAAAATAAAACTTGTAACCGGTAAGGGTGCCTGGCACACTAATGATTGTAAGGGACAATTGACTTCTATCCGGCTTTCCGATGGTCCTCATGGTTTAAGAATTCCTCTAGCTGAGGGTGTAAGTGAAAATAATAACAGTCGGCCTGCCACTTGTTATCCAACGGCAAGTGCAGTGGCCTGTAGTTGGGACAAGAAATCTGTGGCGTCTATGGCAGCTTCCATCGCAAAGGAAGCGATAAAGGAAAAGGTAGATGTGGTTCTAGGACCTGGTGTCAACATCAAACGTTCTCCCTTATGTGGACGTAATTTCGAATATTACTCGGAAGACCCATTTTTGTCTGGAGAGCTTGCTACTTCCTATATCAAATCCATGCAAAAACATGGCATTGGCACCTCCCTTAAGCATTTTGCCGGAAATAGCCAGGAAACCCATCGTCAGACCTCCAACAGCCAGATTGATGAACGTGCCTTGCGTGAAATCTATCTGTCCGCCTTTGAAAACGCCGTAAAGCATGCCAATCCGACCACTATAATGGCATCCTATAATCGTCTAAATGGAACTTATGCTTGTGAGAATAAGCATCTTCTCACCGATATATTACGAAATGAATGGGGCTATGAAGGCACCGTTATTTCTGACTGGGGCGCCTGTTGCAATCTACCTGTCTGTCTAAGTGCTGGTATGGATTTGGAGATGCCTGACAGTCTTGGAAATCATGACAAACAATTAAGGGAAGCTTTATCCTCTGGGAAACTAACAGATAACGACCTTAATCGTGCCTCCTCCAATGTATTAAAGCTGATATCAGCCTGTAGCTTAAATAAAGCGGAACCTTCTGAATATAAAGCCTCCGCCGCAGATAAAACTGCTGAAGCCATCGCCACTGAATCTGCAGTACTTCTAAAAAATGATGGGATGCTGCCACTTAGCTTTTCCCATAGTGTTGTTGTAATTGGAGATATGGCTGTACATATGCGTTATCAAGGTGGTGGAAGCAGCCACATTCATTCCACCAGAGAGCCAAACGTTGTAAAAGCCCTAACTGACAGTGGCTATAAAGTTCTTTATACAAAGGGTTACTCCTCTAATACTGAGGAGGAAGATATCTCCCTTGAGAGAAAAGCAATGGAACTAGCCAGCCTTAACCTCCCTATTCTTTTTTTTGGAGGCCTGACAGAACACTGTGAAGGAGAAGGTTATGACAGAACTACCCTTTCCATTCCAGCTAATCAAACCTCCTTACTGGCAAAAATCTGCTCTATCAATGATAATGTGGCCTTTATCTCCTTCGGAGGAGCCCCTATGGATTTTTCCTTTGCTGATGAGATAAAAGCTATTTTGCATATGTACCTGGGTGGCCAGTCTGTAGATAAGGCCTGTGCTGCATTAATCTCAGGGAAAGCAAATCCCTGTGGTAAGTTAGCAGAAACCTTTCCTATGTCTCTCAAAGACACCCCGTGTTATAAGTATTTTGGGCAAGATAGCGATGATGTAGAATACAGAGAAAGCATCTTCGTTGGGTATCGCTATTATGACACCTATAATATTCCGGTACGTTACTGCTTTGGACATGGACTTTCCTATACCACCTTTGCCTATTCTGGGCTTTCCGTAGACAAACCTAACTACTCCTCCGGAACACTTTCAATAAGTTTTACACTTACTAATACAGGCAATTGTTTTGGCAAAGAAATAACACAGATTTATGTTGAAAATCCACCTTGTAACTACCTTCGGGCAAAAAAAGAACTCCGAGGCTTTACAAAAACAGCCTTAGCTCCCGGAAAAATGATAAATATAAAGATTGAATTAGAGGAACGAAGCTTTAGTATCTATGAACCGTCTATGGGACAATTTATCATGCCCTCCGGTAACTACATAATTCATGTGGCTTCCTCCTTGAATGACATAAGGTTAAGTGTCTCTGTAACAGTTGACGGCTATGATTATAAAAAGGATGACCGTAACACCTTGTCTGAATATTATCACCAAACAAGAGATTCATTTTCCATTAGTAGAGAACAGTTTGAACATCTATATGGTAGAAAAACCAGCCGTTTAGACGAAATGGGTAAGGGCGATTTTAGCGTGTATAACTCACTACTGCAGTTATCCAAGCATTCCTTATTAGGGAAAATTATGTTGAGATATGGAAGACAATTTACCAAAAAGAATTATAAAGGAAAGCCGGCAGATGATCCGGAACTTATGATGTTTTTAAAAGGCCTGGAAGATGGCACCATAGATTCTATAATCTGTCAAAGTGGCGGTCTAGTTCCGTATAAGCTTGCGGAAGCTGTTGTACTGTCTGCCAATGGCCATCATATTAAAGCAATCAAAAAGCTAATAAGGGGGTAAAACACTATGAATGAAAAGAGAATCGAGGGAAGAACAAAATGGTCCTACTGCATCGGTTCCACAGGGCGAGACATGGCTTATACGCTGATTAATATGTATCTTCTGGCATACATTCAGTATACCATGCAGTTAAGTGTCGCCCAGTTCACTGCTATCTCTGCTTGTGTGGTAATCTGTATGATTTGGGACGCCATAAATGATCCACTTATGGGTATTATTATTGAAAATTGTCATTTTAAACTTGGCAAATTTCGCCCTTTTATTATCACCGGTGCTTTACTTAACTCTGTAGTGATTGTTCTTCTCTTCACCCTTCGACCATCAGGCTGGCTGTTTGTGCTGTTCTTTGGAATCAGTTATCTGCTTTGGGGAATGACCTACACAATGAATGACATTTCCTATTGGGGAATGCTCCCTAGCCTGACCAGTAACCCTAATGACCGTAATACTCTTGTTACCCTAATGAGCATATTTATCTGTATTGGACAATTTTCTGTGGCTGGTGTACTTCCTACTGTGGTAGCTGGTAACGCCGTCATTGCCTATCGTATCGCTTCTATGATTATCGCCCTCTGTTTCATTGCATTTCAGACCTTGACGTTTTTTGGAGTAAAAGAGCGGCCTCGAGTTGATGACCCTGAAAAAAAGATGTCCCTAAAAGATATGTTTCGTGTACTCAGACGTAATGACCAATTGATTCCTATCGGTTTTGCTTCTTTACTATTTAATATTGCAAGTGGTCTTTTGATTATCTTTGCCGTTAACTTCTTCTATTTTGAATATGGCTATGAAAATGGTGGTAATCTGATCTTTATCTTTACAGTAATGTATGGTCTTGGAACCTTAGCTTCTCAGGCATGTTTTACAGCTCTATCAAAGCATTTTTCTAGAATGACTATGCTTCGTATGCTGACAATTCTCATCATCACCTCTTATGGGTTGCTGATGATGTTTGGTTATATCCTTCCTAAGAATGCAATTTTACTCAATGCCATTGGCTTTACCATCTTCTTTGCTCAGGGACTTTATAATCTAATTGTCATTGTGATGTTGAATAATACCATTGAGTATGATGAATACAAGTTTGGTGAACGCCATGACAGCGTTATCTCTGCAGTCCGCTCTTTCAGTGCCAAATTAGGTGGTGCCATCAATCAGGGCATTCTTAGTCTTGTGTTAATCTTTAGTGGCATCTATTCCTACAGCCAGAAGATTACAGACCTAGAGATTAAGACAGGAAAGGGAGAACTGACTAGTAAAGAGGTATTTGTTCAGGCAGATACCATTATTGACCAGGTAGCACCATACCAAACCGTGATTCTGCGTCTTGGAATGGTATTGATTCCAGTCATGGTATTTACCTTTTGCTATATACTGATTCGCCGAAAATATCGTATTGATGAAAGGGAATACAAGAGAATTGTTACTGAGATAGAAAAGAAAAAATCTAGTTTAAGTTTGAATGACAACCCAACATAAATTAATTTGACATAACTTTTATCATCATATATCATATAAATATATCCATAAAATGATAATAGGAGGTAATTTATGGTTAATTTTGTAATTATCGCATCAATTGTATCCTTACTTATTTTACTCATTGTAGGATTTTGTATTATCTCAACGAAGGTAAGCAATATGAGCTATAGAGCGGAACAAGCGATATTGAAAGACACGCCAATCAGTACATCCAATATCAATGCTGCTATTGCAGGAAGGATGGATAAAAAGACTGTAGAAAAGTTTCTTGTGGAAAATCCAATGTACACAGAGCAGTCAATCAAAGAAAGAATGTATGGTCTATCAATGATGATAGTGCAAAGAATGCCAAGTCGTGAGCTATCTGAAAAAGTATTAAAGAAAATACAAAAAGATTCTAAGTTAGATATTATAAAAAGAATGGCTTTAAAACATATTGATCTAGCCTATTATCGCCAAGGACATTTAGGAACATACCTTACATATACGGATAATAGAGATGAGTATTGCTTTACAATTGATTGTAATCTGCAAGGTCAATCTATTACAGTCAATAAGTACAGTATCTACAAAGGTGTAGCAGTAGGGTTTTAGAAGGATATGGCAATGGCTTTCATTCTCTATGATTGTCATTGCCATCTTACTACCTATTGATTTGTTCTCTCAAAATTCACGAGGCTCTCCAATATTACGCATGAGATAATATTGGAAAAAGCAATTTCTCTGTCTCAACCTTCTCTAAACTTTCACCCAAAATAAATAAGGTACACTCTTCTTTATGAATCTTAACCTGGTAAGCTTCTTTTTCTACTGGGGTATAGTATAGTACCACATTAGATATGTCATCTTCAAAAGATGAAGCCATTTTTTCAATATCTACTTTGTGTATGCCGACGATTTGAAATACCTTAAGAATACCATCGTTAATACTGGCAATCACGTAAGCTTCCAACTCTGGCATATAGTATACATTATTATCATACTCTGCTGCTAGCCAGAACTGTATTAGACTAAGATTATCACACATAGAGAAGCCGTCGTTTGGATTGCTCCCCAGATTCATACTGTCATACTTTTGTATGGTATGATACAGCTTATCACATTCATTTGGATGTGACATATCTACCTTCTTAATTATGTACTTGTCTTTTTTCTTATCAGACTTTTGGCTTATGCTAAGACTATACTCATATTGTACACATGGTTTGAAGCCAAACTTAGGATAATACTTTAGTACACTATCATTTGCAAAAAGATAAAATCCATCTATCTTTTCCTTATATTCTTCCAATATTCTTTCGATTATGTATTTGTTCAAACCCTGGCCACGGTAATCTGGATCTGTCATAACGGTCCCAAGCTGAATATAATTCTTGATAACTCCACCCATATCAAACTTCATAAGATTTACCGATACATTGGAAATCACCTTTCCATAATTGTCTACTAAAACATGGGGAATATAGTCATTCCCCCAATGTCCCTTCTCATACCATGAAATAAAATTAAATCCAAAGGTTCTCTGAGTTAATTCATTAAAACTAGCCCGAAGTGTGTCATTATCTTTAACATCTACACATAATTTATAATTCATCTTGTCCTACCCCTCATGATCTTTCATTGTTTTATATACATTCTCTTCACAAGAGCATCTGTAATAAACCGTACTCTGCTGTATGGCTTTAACAATTTACTATCAATTCCACAATAAATACAAATACTCCGACTGCCGATATGAATATGTATTTGGTTGTAGTCTTTCTCTCTTCCTTCTCCATAAAAGCAGCCAAAGCAAATCCAATTCCTAGTACAGTTGGTAGAATAATCGCTGCCAATTTGGGCATTGTAGAAGGATCTGAACCACTAGTGCTAATCTGTGTAATTACTGTCTCTGGTAATACAATACCACTTACTATGGCTAAAATCATGGATGTAACTAATAGAATAATGGCTATGAGTTTACGAATGTTCATCTTTTTCCTCCAATATAGTATCCTGCTTAGTAATGGTATTGTACTGCTATTTCTTTTTTTTGGCAATTTAAATATTTTTCTTTACTTTCATACAATTTTTATCATTACTATTTTTATCATTACTATTTCTATTCTAATCTATCTCTTATTATACAGGATAAATGTGCAGTTTACAAAACGTGATAAATATAGTAATCCTTTCTTTTAAAGGTTTTTGCTATATATCTTATATTGTGATAAAATAAGCCTATCTTTTATTGGGTACATAGGTTACTCTTTAAGGAAGCCATTTCAAATTGTTTGTATTAACAGAGGAGGACACATGGATAATCATTTGGATATCTTAGAAAAGATTATTCCTATACTAGAAAGGAGACTATAATGGCAACTATTTACTTGATAGCTGACTTACATTTTGGTAGCGAATCGATTATTAGATATGAAAACAGACCTTTTAAGAATGTGGAAGAAATGGAGTCTTGCTTAATCGGAAATTGGAATGCTACTGTCTCTGATGAAGACAGTGTATATGTTCTTGGCGACTTTTCCTCTAATTCTGAAGATCAGGACCGGGAAATCCTATCAAAGCTAAAGGGTAATAAGATATTAATTATGGGAAATCACGACACCCACCGAACTCCAGCACAATGGCGTAATCTGGGATTCTCTGAATGTAGTCCTTGGCCAATCATTCTAAGGGAGTTTTTCATCCTATCTCATGAGCCCATGTACATCAATACGAATATGCCCTATGGGAATTTTTATGGACATATTCACAGTAATTCCTCCTATAAGAATGTGTCTAAACAAAGTGCCTGTGTATGTGTTGAGCGAATTCATTATACTCCGGTATCTCTTGAATGTTTAATCAAACAAATGAAAGAAGAGAATCTCTGACTCTCCTGGATCATCATACGGTGGTGGCAGAATGCCACCTCTTTAAGAATTGTAACTTTGATGACCATCTTACTATAATTATTCTTCCCACCAAAAGAACAAAAAAGAAATTCTTCATTCCCCTAAGAATTCTCCATACTTTTCTTGTTTTACTCCATTTATTGTTAAATTAATGTATATATTGACATGGTAAAACTTGTTTACTATAATAAACTTAGGAGGTGCTCACCACCTGTATTTGCTACATAAAGTAATCATAATAATAAGAAAGAAAAGTTAGTTAAGAGACTAGCTTAAAGGAGGATTAATCCACATGGAAGTTACAATTAAACAATTGAATCAGAAGATAAAGCCACTTGGAATGGGTGGTTGGGCAATCGGTGGAGCATGGGGACCAGAAGATGTTGCTCTTGGTTGGTCAACAGTAGACGACAGAGAATCCATTAAAGCTCTCAAAATTGCTTATGAAAGAGGCATCACGTTATTTGACACCGCTGCTACTTACGGTTATGGACATAGTGAAAAAGTTCTTGGAGAAGCTTTCCATGATATAAGGGATAAGGTTCTTTTTGCAACTAAATTTGGCTTTCCATGTGATGACGTGAAAAAAGAAGGCCTTGGTGTTAGCGTAGAGCGAGAATCCATTATTGCAGAATGTCATGATTCCTTAAGAAGACTTCAAACTGATTATATTGATATCTATCAGCTCCATTTACAACCATTGGAGAAAGAAGTAGCTGAGGATGTTATTGAAACATTGGAATACCTAAAAGACAGGGGTGATATTCGTAGCTATGGATGGAGTACCGATACTCCAAAAGAAGCAGAGGTATTTCTTGCTCACCCAGGTTGTAGTGCAATACAGTTTGATTTAAACATCTTTGCGAATAATACTAAAATGGTTGAACTTCTGGACAAACATGAAACCATGGGACTCAATCGCCAACCATTGGCTATGGGACTTTTATCAGGTAAATATAATGAAAGCAGTAGGTTCCCAAAAGATGATATTCGTTCAGAGAACATAGACTGGATGATGTACTTTCAGAATGGAATTCCTAATAGTAAATTACTGGATAAATTGAATGCAATCCGTGAAATCCTCACTTCTAACGGTCGCAATATGGTACAAGGAGCTTTGGCGTGGAACTGGGCACAAAGTCCATATATGGTACCTATTCCAGGTTTTAAAAGTGTAAGCCAGGTTGAAAATAATATTCGTGCGCTTGAATTTGGCCCATTATCAAAGAAACAAGTTGATGAGATAGACCAGATAATGAAAGAAGAGAACTAGGAAATTCTCATTACTATTTTATAATGGGTAAAAGGAGTGAATGTGATGAGCCTTTGGGGACATATAGGAAAGTCAAATAGTGTTTCAGCAGATTTAAGCGAAGAAAAGTTACTGGCATGCGATAATATCAACATGATATACATAAAAAACTTGCATACTGACATCAACATTTTTCCTAGCTCAGCAAATGACATTCGGATACAACTTTATGGAACGAATAGTGATAATCGGGAGCCTAATTTTAATCTTACTGTCACTAATGATAACGAAAGCATCATCATTACCGTAGAAAGTCGAAAAAAATTAAAGTTTCTAATGAAAGGCAATCACAAACTTAATGTTTATATTCCACAAAACTATACGAATGATATAAAGGTTGATACTTCAGAAGGAACCATCACGATTGCAAGCCTAAACTTACACCTATTAGAGGTGAAAGCTACATCCGGTCACATCTTGGCTAATGATCTGACAACCCAAACTAGCAAATTACATAATACCTCAGGCCAAATAAAACTCTTAGGATTCTCAGGTAATCTAAGGGCTGAAAGCAGTTCTGGAAGCATAAAGATTGAATATGAGACCTTTAGTGAGAACTCATTGAATCTAAAAAGCTCCTCTGGAAGTATTCAACTTCAGCTTCCTGAAGAATCTGCATTCTATCTGATTGCAAAAGCGTTGTCAGGAACAGTCGAAAGTAAATTTCCGATTGCATCAAGAAAAGCAGTACGTAATTATATAGAAGGTAGTGTGAACGGAGGCACTAATAAGATTACTACTAGCAGTGGTTCAGGAAGTATCATGATCAATAAGTATTAATGAAGCTATTTCAACAAATAATCATAATGAAATTATGCGAGGGAGTGGGTCCTTACATTCCTACCCCTCGTATTGTTTCATTTCCTCATTCACTTTCTCTTCGCAGGAGCGCATAGCTAATATTGTCTTCTCAAATAACTGATCTAGCTCCCAGCCTAATCTCTCTGCTCCAGCACGTATTACATCCCTGGAACAGCCTGCGGCAAATCTCTTATCTTTAAACTTTTTCTTGATGCTGGATGCTTCCATATCCATGACACTTTTAGATGGTCGCATTCTAGCTGCTGCGCCAATAAGTCCAGTAAGCTCGTCTGTTGCAAATAGAATCTTTTCCATTTCATGCTCCGGCTCTATCTCACAGCAGATACCATAGCCATGGCTACAAATGCTATGAATCATATCCTCTCCAACTCCAACCGGCCGGAGTAACTCTGGAGCTTTTATGCAATGTTCCTCTGGAAACTGCTCAAAATCAATGTCATGAAGAAGCCCCACAATTCCCCAGTACTCTTCCTCTTCACCATAGCCTAATTCCTTGGCATACCAACGCATTGTACCTTCCACTGTCAGTCCATGCATAATGTGAAATGGTTCTTTGTTATATTGCTCTAATAACTGAAATGCTTGTTCTCTAGTAAGATTACTTTCCATCAGTAATCACTCCTTTATATATATTTTTTACTCTCATTTGATATATGGTTTATTATTTTTTCTTACATCACCAGTATGCCTTGTCCACACCAAGATAGAACGCTTTCTCAGCGTCCAATAAACTTGTGTGCCAAGACCGTCCTACATTATAGATTACTATATTATATCGCTCACTAATAGTCAAGTTCTCCCATATCCAGTAATCCTAGTTCTCATACACTAAATATAACTCCACACGCTAGAAGAATTATGTGATAAAATGTAGATTTCTGCTCCCATGTATAAACAAATGATAGAAAAGTACGATAATACTAACATAGAAATCTTTATAAAATAATTGATCAAATTATTTGGATTGGGGGATTTATGAATAGTCAATTAATATACCCTAGAAAAGGAGACAAAGAAACAGTTTATTTAAAAAATGTCATTCAAAAAGAGAATATCATTGTAGGGGATTACACGATTTACAATGATTTCGTTAATGACCCTTGTTTATTTGAGAAGAATAATGTCTTATATCAATATCCCATTAATAAAGACAAACTTATTATAGGTAAATACTGTTCCATAGCCTGTGGAGCCAAGTTTATCTTCACCTCAGCAAATCACACCATGAGCTCTATATCTACCTATCCATTTCCTATCTTTTTTGACGAATGGGACTTGGAAATTAGTGATATTACCAAGGCTTGGGATAATAAAGGGGATATCGTTATAGGGAACGATGTATGGATTGGTTATGAAGCTGTCATTATGCCTGGTGTGACCATTGGGGATGGTGCCATTGTCGGAACGAGAGCAGTAGTAACAAAAGATATTCCCCCTTACACTGTGGTAGGAGGAACGCCTGCTCACATCATAAAAAAACGGTTTGATGATATAACTATAGAACGGTTACTACAGATACAATGGTGGAATTGGGAAGATGAGAAAGTCAAAAGCCATATTCAGGAGATTCAAAATGGACGACTGTAAAAGCAGTAGTCCATGACTCTGGAAGCCCCATCACATGAACAGTTTTCTAGATATTCCTCTGTTTTTTCAACAATAATATATTTATCCAGATAAATAATGCGGAAAGACCTGATAACACCACTAAATCAATCCAGATTACCGAGACTCCATTTCCATTAATCATAATACAGGTCAAAGC
>JAEYPA010000034.1 GCA_023411225.1 Bacillota bacterium | reverse complement strand
ACTTGAGCCGTTATAAATAGCAAGAAATATATCTCTGCTTTCTTTCATCATTCCACCGGATAGTTGCAGAAAGGCATCCTGTGCAATATTCTGCAAAACCATCTGTTCTAGCATATTGGCTTTCTTTACATGTAGCTCCATGCTATGCTCTCCTTTGCAGATAAGAAATCATATCCCCAACTGTAATAAAGTCTGCTACATCATCAATGGATATTTCCACGTTGTATACCTTCTCGATGTCACAAACTATCATAATAAGTTCAAGAGATGATAACCCAATATCCCCTACTAATGTGGTATCATAGGTAATTAAGGATAGATCTAACTTGTTCTCGTTATAACCTTCTAATATTTTTAGTAGTTTTTCATCAATCATATAACTTATCCTATACTCTTTTCCGAATGATTTTCTTTCCTGCATTTCTTGGCAAGGGCTCTTCCACCTTATGTATGCTATATACCCTATGAGAATCTGGCAGTTCTCGGTTAAGCTCTAGTACTTTATCTTCACAATCCTTTTGCGAAAGACCAGGAGCATAGATATCAACTGCTATCACTGCCTTTCCCCTGTCTGTTTTGGCTTCATATATAAGAGACTCTTCTACACCCTCTATGGCATCAATTCTCTTTTCCAATTCTTCAGGACTTATATTCTCGCCATTCTCGGTAATAATGACAAATTTCTTTCTTCCTACTAGGTACAAGTACCCATCTTCGTCAATATAGCCAAGATCTCCAGTGTGGTACCATCCATTCTCGAAGACCATCTCATTATCCTTAGGGTTAAAATATCCTTCAAATACATTGTCGCCTTTAATCAAAATCTCACCATCTAGAATCATAACCTCAGTTCCTGGATATGGTTTCCCCACAGAATCTAGGTGCTTATCTGTATCTGTATTCCCTGCGATCATAGAAGCTTCTGTTAATCCATAACCCTGCAGTAGTTCAATACCATACCTTAAGAATTCCATTTTTGTTTTTGGTTTCATTGCAGATCCACCAGTAATAATCGTTCTTAATCGTCCGCCCAGCACTTCACTACCTTTTTTACTAGCCAGTCCACACAGACTCTCTGCTAAGGATGGCACAAGAATCAATGTAGTAGGTTTTGCCCATTGCAAATCTGTAATAAACGTCTTCATGTTTTCACTAAGATAAACGGTTCCTCCTTCATATAAGAAGGTAAGAACACTACGTATCAAGCCGAACACATGGAAAAATGGAAGAATAGCAAGACATACATCTTCCTTATGGGAAGGCATACCTAACATGCCATTATAAGCATTTCTCATAATGACCTTATGTGTCAGCGGAACGCATTTATTTGCTCCCGTAGTTCCGGTAGTAAAAAAGAGAGCTGCAATAGAGTTAGGATCAATTTCTCCAATCATCTCTACCTTTTGCCCCTCTTCCTGACAGATTTGTTCTAATGCAATACAAAGCTCCAGCTGCACACTCTTATTAATTAATTCGATATTCCCAGCAAACTCTTTTCCAAATATGACTCCTTTTGTGTTGGTGATTCTCATAAGTCCACAAATCATCTCTGAAGGCATTGCTGGTGGAATCAAAACTGCCGTCATTCCACCACAGGTAATGCCAAGGAAAGCCTCCACCCATGCTATAGATGGATCACACAAAACTGCTATACATGTTCCTTTTTCAAGTTTCCCAGACAAAAAAGATGCAATTCTAAAAGTATGTTCCTTTAGTTGTGCATATGTCAGGTCTTCTGTTTTACTGCAAAGTGCTTTCTTCTCTCCATTTGTATCCGCTATATACAGTACCAGATCTCTGATTGTATCCAATAACTTTAAGGATTCTATATCACTATAATTCATTTTTCGATAATAAAAATTCTCGTTCATATTCTCACCCTGAAAACATACTTTAATAGCACAAGTGTCGGGAACGGAAGCTCCTCCCCGACACTTCTTTATACTACTATTTTTATAAAATCTTTGAAGGAACTAAATCAACCAACTGCTGCTGCAACAATAGCGGATGCAACACCTGCTATTGTGCCAATTCCACCAAAAATAGTGTCCAAAACTCCACCAGCATCTTTTCCTCCAGCAACCTGCTCTAAATCATCGTCGCTAAGAAGACCACTCTGGGATTCATTTACATAATTCATGGCAATTTCCATGGACTCTTTGAATTCCTCAAAGCCTATATCTATCTTATCTTTTACAATGTCATAACATTCTTCCGGACTCTTAGCCTCTGCCATTTGTGCTAATACTGCCTCATCATTTACTAATGCCAAAATCTTATCATTTATTTCGCCTTTTGGTGTATTCATAGTATATCTCCTTTCAAAATAGTGTTTCTAATCAACCTACTGCTGCTGCAACAACTGCAGATATTACCGCAGTACCCGAACTTACAGTGCCAAAAAATACATCAAAGCCAAGCTTAACATTATCTGACTTACCTCCGGCTACCTGCTCTAAGTCATTCTCATTTAGTAATCCGGCTTGGGATTCATTGAGATAGTTTTGCGCAACTTCCATAGATGCTTTGAATTCTTCAAAGCTAATATTAAGTCTGTCCTTTACAATGTTATAGCATTCTTCAGGAGATCCCGCTTTGGACATCTCTTCTAATACCACTTCATCCTTCACTAACTCTAGAATCTTATCATTGATATCACCCTTTGGTGTTTTCATATTACCCCTCCTTTCTTATAATTTTTCTTGCACATGTAATTCGTCTTATTATGTAATTGATACATGAATAATGCATTTACAAATCCGTTTACCCCATTCTCCTTATATGGTAAGCGAATGTATCCATATTTAATACCTGCGTATTTCATTAAAGAAACTCTGTAAATGATCCTGTTTAATAGGATTTTTTACTTGTAAGCCTTTAAGAACTTGCCGACACTTTAATACTAATGGATAATCACAGCAGTTCACCTGTCCATACCTATGATTTTCATCGTGAATATCGTGTTTCGGATACTGCTTAACAAAGACTTGTTTTACATCTGCAAATATATCCTCAATCCGATCCTCTATCTCTTTGCTACAAATAATAGAGATGTAGTCCATAACAGCCCTATGATCCTGCATTTCAGACATAGCTTGACAATAATACATAACGCCATAGAAGAAATCCACATCTTTTTGCAGGTCTTGTCCATTAAATTCCGGAAAGCTCTTAATAATCTCTGCCTGCTGTATCAGCTTCATCATGCAATGCTCTGCCGCATTGTAATTCTCAAGATAGACATAGCACATGGCATCCAGGTACAACCAGCCAAGGCCAATATTCTCAGCTGGAAGCTCCTTTGCATTTCTTGCATAGGAAAACAGAAATCGCAAACCGGTTTCAATCTGAGAATCAGAGAAGAACTCCAGGACACCACTGAGATATTTTGCTATTTTTTTATCTATTTTTTCAGGATCATTTAAATACTTAATGAGATATGCTCGTGTATTACAAGCTCTAAGTCGTAAGCTATCAAAATGACAGATTTCGGACATTCCCGGCACAATAATGTGATAAGACGGAAATCCTGTATAGGATACATCTCTTACTAGAATTTCAAACCCTGCCTTTTCAATTCCCTGTATCATATGATGAAGAATCTCTTTATTCGACATATAAGAAATATCCTCAGGGTCCCATGGTTCAAAATCAGATTTGTTAGAGAGCAATTGGTACGGATAACGTGCTATGCCTGCTTTAAAACTATTATAAATATTAATCATGTCATCCACTTTATTATTATGGAAATTAAATATACTATTGGATGCATATTTTTGAATGTCAACACCTTGCGTGGTTTCCGTTATAGTACGTTCCATAGCGATACCAAAGTCTGGGTGCGCCCCAAATTTAACGCCCCACTTTCCAGTGTTTTTTTCGCATACTACTAGAGCTGCAACCGGATATCTGCCGTTCATGGAACAATCCTTCATTTTTACAGAGTAGCCCTCGATAGCAGTTGCCTTTTGATACATGGTATAAACATGAGGAAAACGCTTCATAACACTTTCCGGAACGTCAGGAAAGCTTAAATGCTCCTGCATCATCTTTGTCTGTACATATCGTTCCAGAATCTCAGATAATCCCTGACACATAGCCTCTTCAGGAGAGTTACCTGCACACATGCCATTAGAACCATAGTAGCTGGTATATATGCTATATGGCAGTTCTTCAATTTTATTTTTTGTCACATTATAGTAAGGCTTTAGTTCATAACCAGAGGTCTCATTATGGAAATGATATTCAGACCTCTCATTTGAATTCAAAAACATTATCTTTTCAGTTATAGAGGCGTTCTCTAATCCCATCTCTTTATAAAATAGATCCATAAATTGGCTCTGTAAAGAAGCTACTTCCTTGGCAGACACAATTCTAGCATCCAAAGAGTGCCTAAATTCATATGTGCTGTCCGACGCTCCCAAAATGCATGACAAATCAATGATATCATTCTGAAATCGTTCGAAGAATTCCGCATAAGCACTGGCACGGGCTAGACTTTCACTAACACCTTTTCCATTGGTGCCAAACTGCGCCCCTTTTACACAAACACGCAGTGAATATGTTCCAACCGAACTTTTTGGCATCCAGTTTTCTTGTACCTCGATTCCCAATTCAGCTAAAATGGATTGTAGTCTTTTAACTGTACTATCAGGAGTTATTTCTTTGTAATGTTTTCTTCCATCGCAGTTTATCATAGGCCACCTCATTTTATAGTAATTATTCTTAATCCTTATTTTTACATACATCGCCATAATTCAGTGATTTGTTTGTATTTTATTTGTATATTGCATTATATTATTCTATATTTTGCTATTGTTATATTTCCTCTCGATAATAAATTTAAGGATATACTATCATAATATGAGGACAAAATAATATGAACGGTGCGAAATGTCGTTTTTTCGGAGTGAATGGTAATATAAACATGAATTTTAATAGTATTCTGGTTGTATGCCAAGATGTGATTATATCCATTGCAACTGACAACTTCTTCTCCAACTCAGTGCAATCCTTGACTTCCTGTTCTTTAGGAAGTCTTTTTATTTGATAGGGAAGTCCTCCGAACGTTCCCATCAAATAAAAAAATCCAGTAGGTTTATCCTACTGGATGAAAAATTTTAATTTTTTCAATTATCTACTTGACGGGGAGTGGCTCAATGCGCGACAGCCCCTAATTATATTAATCTCAGCCTCTACATGTTCAAGGTACTAAATTGACTTCTACCATTTAGAAATCCTTATCCAATTATAGCCTCTTTAATAATTCTTCTCTTTCTTTTTCAAAGCCCGGTTTGCCAAGTAAAGCAAACATATTCTTCTTATAGCTTTCTACACCTGGTTGATTGAATGGGTTAACACCTAATAGGTAGCCACTGATACCAACTGCAAACTCGAAGAAATAGAACAACTGACCTAAGGAGTATTCATCCTGTGCAGGCAGCTTTACTAACAGGTTAGGAACGTCTCCATCACTGTGAGCAAGTCTGGTTCCTTGCATTGCACTCTTGTTAACAAAGTCAACAGTCTTACCAGCAAGATAGTTTAATCCATCTAAATCTACTGGCTCTTCCTCAATCATCAATTGACACTGTGGTGTCTCCAACTCAATTACTGTTTCAAACATGGTTCTCTGACCATCCTGGATAAATTGTCCCATAGAGTGAAGATCTGTTGTGAAATCTACTGCTGCAGGGAAGATACCCTTCTTATCCTTGCCTTCGCTTTCACCATATAATTGTTTCCACCATTCTCCCACATAGTGAAGAGCTGGTTCATAATTACATAGAATCTCAATGTTCTTATTCTTTCTAAGAAGAATATTACGAACTGCCGCATATAATAACGCATCGTTATTCTCATAATCATCGTCAAGACAACGGCTTCTCATAGCAGCTGCACCTTCCATTAACTTAGTGATATCTGCACCACTTGCGGCAATTGGAAGTAAGCCAACTGCTGTTAATACTGAGAATCTTCCTCCTACATCATCAGGAACAACAAAAGTCTCATAGCCTTCCTCATCAGCAAGATTCTTTAGAGCTCCCTTAGCCTTATCAGTGGTAGCATAAATTCTCTTAGCTGCTTCAGCCTTTCCATATTTCTCTTCTAACTTCTTCTTAAAGAGACGGAAAGCAATTGCTGGTTCAGTAGTGGTACCAGATTTACTAATTACGTTTACAGAGAAATCTCTGTCTCCTACTACTTCCATCAAATGTGTAATATAAGTACTACTGATGTTGTTACCTACAAAGTAAATCTCAGGTGTCTTACGAATCTCCTTAGATACACTATTATAAAAACTATGTCTTAAAAACTCAATTGCTGCACGTGCACCCAGGTAAGAACCACCAATTCCAATTACAATTAAAACCTCGGAATCTTTCTGAATTCTTGCTGCTGCTTTCTGAATTCTTAAAAACTCATCTTTGTCATAATCTACAGGAAGGTCAATCCAACCTAGAAAATCATTACCTGCACCTGTCTTGTCTAAAAGCATCTTCTTCGCACTTAATGTGCTTTCTTTGATCATAGCAAGTTCTTCATCAGCTATGAAGTCACTCGCTGTAGAATAGATAAATGATACATCTTTTGCCATTTTCTTTGCACTCCTTTGGTCCACTCACTATATAATGTTTATTAAAATAGTACTGGTATTATTATGCTTTTACAGTATATTCTATCAAATCGACCAGGTATTAGCAATAATAAAATTAGTTTCTATATTACAACATATTATGCCAGATACTCTCTTAGAATATCCTCTATAATCTGAGCTTCCTCAGTAGAAATAGCTTTCTGTTTCCTACTCTCCTTTAATTTACTGTCTGATGGCCTTGCAAATGGACTTAGCTCCCTTTCTTCTTCACTCTGAACCTTTTTTGGCACCTCTTTACTCTGGTCTTTCTGCTCCTTCACAGCCTCCTGCTCTGGCTCTAGTGAAAACAGCTCAGGCATCATGTTATGACGATTCTCTTTATCCTCCTGAATCATCTTCTTTAACTCATTCTTTTTAGCCTCACGGCGAAGCTCCGCTTCCTGCTCCGGTTTTAACTTCTTCTTCGATTTCTCTTTCTTTGCCGACTTCTTATCCTCTTCTTCCATTTGCACTGTTTCCTCTTTTACTTCCTCAGAATTAATAAAAAGTTTTGCATCGTCAAACTCATCCTCTGCATGCTCACATTTTACTTCTGCTATCTTCGCTTTTGCTGGAATCAACTCTGTTGCTGTGGCTGCGCTCTCAATCTGAGCCACCATTCCAGGAAGAGGTTTTGCATTTTCCTTCCGTTTGTCCTTTTTCTTTCTCTTCTGTCCGGGAAGCTCCATATATTCCTTGCGATACTGCTCCAACAATTCTGAACTAAATTCCCCATTTTCCAATCTTGATTTCAAAAAATTCTCTAAATAGTCTCTAATATTGACCTTTAAAACCTTTCGTTTTACATTTAGATTGACAAAATGATCGTAACTTATCAACACTAAGGCTCCTAAAACTCCTGCAATAAAAGTGGACAAAATCTCATTTCTTCCACACTTCTCTAAAAGACCAAGGATACTGAATATAGAGCCACTTAATACAGATAGTATAATAATTTCTCCACTGATTGTTTCCCATGTGTATAACAAGATTCCACAGAAGCGATACCTGTATACATACTTATCCACAAAAGTATCCACATTATTAACACCTATATTTAGTTTGTAACAGGTTTCAAATTTGAGACGAAGCACCCTCATTAACCGATTCTTGGATGTGCCCATCCTTTTCGATGCTCGAATTAACAAGCGATACTTCATAGACAGAATAAACTTTATCAGAATACCAATGCTGCATATCCCAAGAATAATGTATAAAAAGATATTTTTATCAAACCAATCCTGTATCATTCTCTACCTCCCATAGAATTTCCATTTTTTAACATATTATATACTACCTGTCCCCATTTGAAAAGACTTTACTCCTACATTTTGTATGACAAAAAACTGTCTTAAGGGGATATTTCCTTCAAGAAAATTAAAAAAGCGTTTATTCAACTGAAGTATCGAGTTGAATAGACGCTTTTAATTTACCACTGGATGATTTATTTACAATAAAGCTATCATTCCTTTTACTAGTTTTACTGCGTGTTCTGCCGCTTTTTGCTCGAATTGTGGATAGTCCTCACAAGCAGTGTTATCTGCTTTATCAGAAATAGCTCGAATAATCACAAATTTAACATGG
This sequence comes from Bacillota bacterium, assembly GCA_023411225.1. GTDB lineage: Bacteria > Bacillota > Clostridia > Lachnospirales > Lachnospiraceae > KM106-2. The sequence goes on along the minus strand of JAEYPA010000034.1, from coordinate 25,253 downwards.
TTCAGATAAGCAGCTTGAGCAATGGCTGCACCTTCCATTTCCGCACAGTAGCCTTTAAAGGTGTCTCCAAGCCACTCTTTCTTCTCCCTGCTGGAAATAAACTGATCACCAGACACAATACGTCCAATATAGGTATTAATATCTGGATTCTCCTTCTTACACACTTGATCAGCCAGTTGGACAATCTTAGGATCTGCTGCAAACACAGAAGTCTCCATCTGTGGAATTACACCTACTTCATAGCCAAAGCCTGTTGCATCCATATCATGCTGAAGGGCATCCTCAGATATTACGATATCTCCAATCTCTATTCCATCTGCAATTCCGCCGGCAATTCCGGTATTAATAATCAGTTCAACTTGGAACTCATCTACTAGAATTTGGGCACACATTGCTGCATTTACTTTTCCAATTCCACTTCTTACGACAACTATCTCTTTTCCCTGATAGGTTCCCTGATTAAATTCCATAGAAGCCTTCTCCACCACTCTGTTCACCTGAATCTCCTTCTTCAAGCGCTGCACTTCTATCTCCATAGCTCCTATAATTCCAATTCTCTTCATATAGCATTCACTCCATTTGTTTTTACGACAATAATATCATATTATTTCCTATGAGGCAAAATCTATTAAAAAACTTATTTATCCTAGAAGTAAACATTGCCAAACTAGACACTGTGCGCTAAAATTATGAATTGGAAGACAGTGTACATAATTTACTGTTATACATCAAATGCTTATGGCAAAGGAGATTAAACTATGCATTATATACCAAAGGGCGTTTGCTCTAGAGGAATTGATTTTGAAATAGAAGACGGTATTGTAAAAAATGTAATCTTTACAGGAGGTTGTAGTGGCAATGCCTCCGGCATCTCTAGACTGGTAGAGGGAATGAAAGTAGACGATGTAATTCAGAGGCTTGAAGGTGTTAAGTGTGGCTTTAAATCCACTTCTTGTCCAGATCAGTTGGCCAATGCACTAAAAGAATACAAAGAAAATCTTAGAGCTTAGAAAAGAGAGGATATGGACAATGAAACGTATTATTTTAACCGGTGGTGGTACTGCTGGACACGTTACTCCCAATATTGCCCTGATTCCACAATTAACGGAGCAGGGATATGAGATTAGTTATATTGGTTCTTATGAGGGAATGGAACGGAAGTTGATAGAGGAATTAGGAATCCCTTATTACGGCATTTCCTCTGGTAAACTGCGCCGTTATAAGAGCATTAAGAACTTATCTGATCCCTTTCGTGTGGTTAAGGGTTATTTTGAAGCCAAAAAACTTATGAAGCAGTTAAAGCCGGATGTGGTTTTCTCCAAGGGCGGCTTTGTTACAGTACCTGTGGTTCTGGCAGCCAAAAGTAAGAAGATTCCTGCCATTATTCACGAATCTGATATGACACCTGGCCTTGCCAATCGTATCTGTATTCCAAGAGCCACTAAGGTCTGTGCCAACTTTAGTGAGACTGTAGATAAACTCCCTGCTGAGAAAGCTGTATTAACGGGAACTCCTATCAGGCAGGAGCTATTTGCGGGAAACAGAATCAAAGGTGCAGAATTCTGTGGCTTTAGTCTTAATAAACCAATCCTTATGATTACCGGTGGCAGTCTCGGCGCATTGAAGGTGAATAATGCTGTCCGAAGCATTTTGCCTCGACTATTGGAGCATTTCCAGGTGGTTCATCTGTGTGGTAATGGAAAGCTTGACGAAAGCCTAAAAAACACCAAGGGATATGTGCAATTTGAATATATAAAGGAGGAGATGTCAGATTTATTTGCTGCTGCAGATATTGTGATTTCCAGAGCTGGAGCTAACACTATCTTTGAGCTTTTGGCCTTAAAGAAACCAAATCTACTGATTCCTCTATCTGCTGCCTCTAGCCGTGGTGACCAGATCTTAAATGCCAATTCCTTTAAGAAGCAAGGCTATAGCAAGGTTCTGTTAGAGGAAGAAATGAACGATGATTCTCTTTACGAGGCTATTATGGATTTGTATGAGCAAAGACAGAGCTATATTGACGTAATGGGTTCCAGTAAGCTGAACAACTCCATCGACACCATTGTGTCTTTAATCAATCAGGTATCTCGATAGAATAAGTATCATGACACTAACTACGGCTGACAAAACACTTAATTTGTCAGCCGCATTTTTGTATTAATATTGTTTTACTTTACACGGTCACCAATGGCTTTGGCTAAAGAGGCAAAGTCGTCATTGTATTTGTCCTTGTGTGACCATTTGATATTAATCTTATCCCCTTTATAACGTGGAATGAGGTGGACATGGAGATGGAATACAGTCTGTCCGGCTATCTCCCCATTATTCTGAAGAACATTAATCCCTTCACAATTCAGTTCTTCCTTCATTGCCATTGCAACTTTCTTTGCTACAACAAAGATTTTGCCAGCAACGTCCTCGGATACTTCGTAGATATTAGCGGCATGGGTCTTAGGAAGAATGATGGCATGTCCCTTAGATGCAGGGTTAATGTCCATAATTACTCGAAAATCCTCATCCTCATAAATGGTAGCGCTTGGTATCTCTCCTGCAGCTATTTTGCAGAAAATACAATTATGATCTATCATAGTAAGCCTCCTATCGTTGATTCACTTTTGTTATTATACCACATTCTATATAAATATGTAAAAGGAGGGAATCCTATGTTTGCAAATAATACAGAAGATCAGTTACTGGAGCTTATGAAGGGCAATGAAGCTTTATTGTCAGCATTCAACCAGTATAAACAGGATATGTCATTTTTCTTATCCCGTATGACACACGATATTAAGAATCCCCTAACTCTGATAAACAGTTCTTTGCAACTAATGGAAAAGCATGAGCCATCCATAACCCAGTTACCCTACTGGAATTCTGTGAAGGCAGACCTTAAAGATCTGTTCTCATTACTAGACCAGCTTAGAAGCTTTAATTATGGAGATTCCTTAACTTTGGTATGGATAGATCTAGAACAACTCTTAATCGATATCAATACCAGCTTTGAGGCCTATGCCAGAGAAAAGAATGTTCGTCTAAGCTTGACACTGTCTGATAACTGTCACCCTTATGTGGATCACTATCTCTGTGACCCGGTAAAATTGAAAGAAGCTTTTATGAATCTAGTTAAGAATGCCATTGAGGCAGCCGAGGACAATAGTCTTGTCTCCATTGTCTGTTCCTTTCATGATGCAGCTCTTTCTATTGCCATCACCAATATAGGCTCACCTATTGATTCCGATGATCTTTTGAAGATCTTCACTCCATTCTATACCACCAAAGCCGGTGGGACAGGCTTAGGGCTTCCAACGGTACATAAAATAATAGCTGCCCACAAAGGGCAGCTCACAGTAGATTCTAATGAAGGAAAGACGACCTTTACTGCATGTCTTCCAATAGCGAAGTAAGGTCAAATTGGTCAAATGGTATTGCAGAGGGATAGGCTGAAAAGCCTATCTCTTTTTTTGTTCTTGGATGTTCAAAAGACAGAGAATAGGCGAAGAGAGCCACATTGGTCCAACCTCTCTTGTTCTGAAAAGCCGGATTGTATTTGGTATCTCCCCAGACTCCGCCGAAGTATTTACTCATCTGCAAACGGATCTGATGATGTCTGCCGGTTAACAAAGCAATCTCAAGAAGGGAAATTGGTTGCTCCTCTTCCCCCTGTTGAACGGTTCCTGAAGCTAACACTCGGTACCTTAGCCTGGCTTCTTTGGCATCCTTCACTCCTTTTGTGACAATCTTAGAGGTATTGGTTCGCCCATCCTTTATCATGTAATCCTGCAGCAAGCCTTCTTTTTCACTGACTTTCGTCATGTCAGCGGTCACCACGGTAAGATACCGTTTCTTCATGGTACCATCATTGATTTGGCGACTCAACTGGGCTGCTGCCTCCTTGTTCTTGGCATAGACCATAACACCACCCACTGCTCGGTCCAATCTATGGACCACCGCAAGGTAAGGATTGGCCTTCCCTTCTTTCTCATATAGATAATTCTTAAGTTCACTTGCTAAGTCCACAGACAGACTTTTGACTGACTGGGAGGGTACTCCCACCGGCTTTTCACAGACAATAATATCTCTGTCTTCATAGAGTATTGTGATATTCAATGTTAATCTCCTATTATACCTTAAATCGGTATCCTACACCCCAAATTGTCTCAATGTACTGAGGCTTTGAGGTATTTACTTCTAACTTTTCTCTTATTTTTTTAATATGCACCGTCACAGTAGCTATATCTCCTAGGGACTCCATGTCCCATATTTCCTTAAATAACTCCTCCTTGGTGTAGACATGATTCGGATGTTCTGCCAAAAAGGTCAAAAGATCAAATTCCTTCGTAGTAAAGTTCTTTTCCTCATTGTTTATATATACTCTTCTAGCCGTCTTATCTATTCTTAGACCATGAATCTCAACTATGCTATTGACCTCTGCCCCGCTTCCTACTAACCGCTCATACCTTGCCAAATGGGCTTTTACCCTGGCAACCAGCTCGCTAGGGCTAAATGGTTTGGTCATATAGTCATCAGCTCCCTGACCAAGACCTCGAATCTTGTCGATATCCTCTCGTTTGGCTGACACCATTAGGATCGGGATATTCTTTTTCTCCCGAATTTGTCTGCAAATCTCAAATCCATCTATGGAAGGAAGCATCAAATCCAGAATAATTAAATCATAGTCTTTCTTTAATGCCAGATTAAGACCTTCTTCCCCATCACATTCTATCTCAACTTCAAAATCACTTAATTCCAGATAATCTTTTTCCAATTCAGCTATGGAACGCTCATCTTCAATGATTAGTATCTTGCTCATCTACCTTCATCTCCTTTTTTAATGATAACGAAATGATAGTGCCCATTCCTTCCTTACTGTTTACAGAGATTGTTCCTCCATGATCCTCTACAATCTTCTTTGCAATGGCCAGTCCCAATCCAGAGCCTCCGGTTGCGGAGTTTCTAGAAGAGTCGGCCCGGTAAAAACGATCAAAGATTCTATTCTGATCCGCTTCCCTAATTCCTCTTCCATTATCCTCTATCTGAATATTAACGGAATCCTCCTCTTCCGATATTCGGATGTTGATGATCCCCGGCTTCTTATCCATATATTTCACAGAATTTCCAATGATGTTGTTTATGACACGTTTCATCTGTTCCGTGTCCAGCATAATGTTCAGATTATGGTTGGCATAGTTAAAGTACCCAATATCAATATTCTTTACCTCCAAATCCAACATCAGGTCATTAATACAGTCGTTAAAATACTGGTGTAAGTTGACCTTCATAAAGTTATAAGGAATAGTATCCGTATCTAGCTTACTGTAAAGGGACAATTCATCTACCAACACTGCCAGGTCATTAGCCTTGGTATAAATGGTCTTAAGGTATTTCTCACGCTTCTCCGGTGTATCAGCCACACCATCCAAAATGCCTTCTGTATACCCCTTTATAGCGGTAATTGGCGTTTTAAGATCATGAGAAATATTACTAATCAGCTCTTTGGAGCTTTGCTCATATTGCAACTTTGTATCAATCAATTCTTTTAACTTCAGACGCATTTCCTCAAAGTCTTCACAGAGAAGGCCGATCTCATCTTTGCTGGAACTCTTCAAAGAATAGCTTAAATCCCCTTCCTTCATTCTGCAAGTAGCAAATCTTAATTTATTGATAGGCTTAATCAGGAAATTGTACAGCCAACCAGTAATAAGAACAGCTGTAAACAAGATAATCATAAGGAGGGAGATACAGAATTCTACTACAAAGCCTTTGATTTGTGGAACTAAGGTGTTTAAACTGGTTACCACAAAGATACTATACTCATCACTATCAAGATAGACATCCTGTTGCTTGAGTAGATAGGAGGTCTGTCCATTTAAATAATAACCTCCATCTGCATCCACAGAATAATCCCCAAATGCAGGGAGAGAAGACTCCAATAATCCTTTATCTATGGTATTACCTGTAAAAATAATTTCCCCATTTTTACGAACTACTAAAAAGGAATATTTATTTACAAGATGCTGGTTGAGACTAATAATGTTCTCTTCACTGACTAATTTACTTGGCTCCTTTAAGGCCTCTAGTTTAATCTGATTATAGACATCTCGAGTGACATTATTCATTATCCGGATTGGATTCTGGATTACATCCAGACTGCCACCGCTGACATCATAGGATTTCTCTATAGATTTAAGTTGCTGTTTAATAATTAGACTACTAGTGCCTATAATAAGTGTAATAGGAAGAACGATAGTAGTCAGGAAAGCAACTAATAACTTTATTCTTAATTTCATAGGCTCACACTTTCATTATGATTATAATACCTCTATTATAACATAGTCTATAAATCTATATGTATAAACAAATTCTGAGGTTTCTAAAGGTTTTATAAATTCTAACTCATTGTCTATGCAGATTTATGTCATTTTAAATGGTAAAGTCTATCATGAGACAAAATATACTTGACGTATGTAGAAAAAACAGTTAATCTAGTGTAGTAATATTAATATGGTTAATATCTTATTTGGAGTGGCGGAGAGTGAAGGCTCTATGAAACCACGGCAACCCCAATTATGGAAGGTGCCAATCTGAGCGAGCAATCGAACAATAAGATGATTTGATAGTAGCGTAATCAAGTTCATCTTAGGATGAACTTATTTTTTTGAGATAAATTGCACAAACTGAGATTACACAACATTGAATCGTTGATCTAAGATAAGGTGTTATCTATTTAGCTAAGGAGGTTTTTATGGAAAAATATCTATTTACATCAGAATCTGTTACAGAAGGGCATCCTGATAAAATCTGCGACCAGATATCAGATGCTGTATTAGATGCTTTATTAGAACAGGATCCTATGAGCCGTGTTGCTTGTGAGACTGCTATTACAACCGGTCTTGTGCTTGTAATGGGCGAGGTAACTACTCAGGGTTATGTTGACATTCAAAAAATCGTACGTGATACCATTCGTGAGATTGGATACGATCACTCCGAATATGGCTTTGATGCCAATACCTGTGGTGTTATGGTCGCTTTAGACGAGCAATCCTCTGACATTGCTATGGGTGTTGACAAAGCATTAGAGGCTCGTGATGGTGAGCTGAGTGATGCTCAGATTGAAGCAATCGGTGCCGGTGACCAAGGTATGATGTTCGGTTTTGCCAGCAACGAGACGGAGGAATATATGCCTTATCCTATTTCTCTGGCTCACAAATTAACTAAGAGATTATCGGAGGTTCGTAAAAATGGCACTTTGCCTTATCTTCGTCCGGACGGCAAGTCTCAGGTAACCGTAGAGTATGATGAAAATGGAAAGCCTATTCATCTAAACGCTGTGGTTCTTTCCACTCAGCATGATGCTGCTGTCAGCCAGGAGCAAATTCATAAGGATATTATGGAATATGTGTTTAAGCCTGTTCTTCCTGAAGAGTTAGTGGATGATGCGACCAAGTTCTTCATTAATCCAACCGGTCGTTTTGTAATCGGTGGACCAAATGGAGACAGTGGTTTAACTGGCCGTAAGATTATCGTAGATACCTATGGTGGATATGCTCGCCACGGCGGTGGTGCTTTCTCCGGTAAGGATTGTACTAAGGTAGACCGTTCTGCTGCTTATGCAGCCCGCTACGTAGCGAAAAACCTTGTAGCTGCCGGCTTAGCTGACAAATGTGAGATTCAACTTTCCTATGCTATCGGCGTCGCATCTCCTACGTCAATTAATGTAGAGACATTTGGTACCGGTAAATTGGAGGATACCAAATTGGTGGAGATTGTACGGGAACATTTTGATTTACGTCCAGCTGGAATCATCCAGATGCTGAACTTACGAAGACCTATTTACAAGCAGACTGCAGCTTATGGTCATTTTGGCCGTAATGATCTTTCTCTTCCTTGGGAAACACTTGACAAGGTAGATGAATTAAAGGCTTATCTGTAAAAGAAAGATATAGTAAAAAGAAGCCCATACAATGAGGCTTCTTTTTACTATATCTTGTCCTACCGCTTTGCTTCTTTCCTCATTTATCCTTCCCGTAATTCGAAGTGAATTAAGAAGGAAAGTAAGGCTCTCAATACAATAATTGCACCAAGAATATATATCTCCTGAATATCGCGAATCAGTACTGTCTTTAATATCTCCGCACCCATTTTATATTCCAGTGCAAGTGCCAGCGAAAAAGCCAGCTCCTGTTTTACTGGATAGTTCTTCTTTTTCACAAGGGATACGATATACATACCAAAAGTCTGAACCGCACTGATTAGAATAATAACAACTCCAATTAGTTCTAAAATCTGAATAATTACTGGTATGAGAAAACTCAATAAATGTTCTAACATTTTTGTACTCCTTTATTTTATCAAAAGTATTTATTTGTAAATGCAAAAAAATAAAACCAGTTTTATTATTAAACTGGTTTTACTTAATTGCAGATAATCCTTGGGTATAATCAACCGACCTTCAGTTTAAACTTCTGAATGGCCTTCTCATCAGTCTGTTCCAGTTTTTCAATAACGCCTCCAAGAGATTGGAACTTTAGCTCTAATTCCTCATATCCTCTTTCAATATACTCAATAGAATCTACTATTGTAATTCCTTCTGCTGCCAATCCAGCTACTACTAGAGCCGCTCCAGCACGTAAATCTGGTGCGCTTACAATAGCACCGGAAAGCTTTGTTCCTCCGTCTATGATGGCACTGTTGCCCTCTACTTTAATCTTAGCTCCCATACGAGAAAGCTCATCCACATATTTAAATCTATTCTCAAAAATACTTTCTGTTACAATACTGGTTCCATTGGATAGTGCCAACAGTGTAGTAATCTGTGGCTGCATATCAGTTGGGAATCCTGGATATGGCAAAGTCTTTACATGAGTGTGACCAAGACGTTTAGTTGCCATAACACGTACTGCATCGTCAAATTCTTCTACATAAGCACCAATTTCTACAAGTTTTGCAGAAATTGCCTCTAAATGTTTTGGAATTACATTCTTAATTAAGATATCACCTTTTGTTGCAGCTGCTGCTATCATAAAGGTTCCTGCTTCAATTTGGTCAGGAATAATGGAATATTCACAACCATGAAGTCTTCTTACACCATTAATACGAATAACGTCAGTACCGGCACCCTTAATATCTGCACCCATAGAATTTAACATATTGGCTACATCTACTACATGAGGCTCCTTAGCTGAGTTTTCAATAATAGTCTTTCCATTAGCAAGTACTGCTGCCAGCATAATATTAATAGTAGCACCAACAGTAACCATATCCAGATAGATATGATTACCCTCTAAATCAGCTGCACTGGCATCAATCATTCCATTTTGAATCAGTACATTGGCACCTAAGGCTTCAAATCCCTTAATGTGCTGGTCAATTGGTCTACTACCAATATTACAGCCACCAGGAAGAGCTACCTGGGCCTTTTTGTATTTGCCAAGTAATGCTCCTAATAAATAATAGGACGCTCTAATCTTGCGAATAAAATCATAATCAATACTATAATTGTCAATACTACTACCATTAATCTTTATTACATGAGAACCGATACGCTCTACTTTTGCACCAATTCCCTCAATTGCTTGTAAAATCACCTTAATGTCTCGTACATTAGGTACATTCTCTATAGTCACTGTTTCATCTGCCATAATTGCTGCAGCCAATATAGCTAACGCTGCATTCTTTGCTCCACCAATTGTAACTTCACCAACAAGGGGCTTCCCGCCTTTTATAATATACTGCTCCATTGCACACCTCTATAATATCTCTTTTTTGAGTAATTAACATTTGCGTATTTACGCATACCTTTACATTTTATTTACATTACATCACATTATAGCATAAAGTTTCTATCTTGTAAAAGATTAAAATAAGAAATACATGGTGCTAATAGATTCCATTGTTTTTTCTACGTCCAAATTCTCAGCATTTACAATAATATCAGCATACATTTCATACAAAGGACAGCGTTCTTCATACAATTCTCGTAAAGACTGCCCTTTTTTCAGCACAACACCCCTTTGTTTTATATTGCTAAGTCGATTTTCTAGAGTTTCATAACTTAGCTTTATGTACACAATAGTGCCAATGCTCTTCAGATGTTCCATTGCTTCTTTACCGTAAATAACACTTCCCCCAGTGGCAATGACAGTATTTTCTACTTCAAGATTTGCATTAACTCGGTTCTCCACCTCGATAAACCCGTCTAAGCCGTCTTCCTTAATAATATCCTTCAAAAGCCGTTTCTCCTGCTCTTGAATTACCAGATCCGCATCTATAAACTGATACCCTAACACCTTTGCCAGTATAACACCAACCGTACTCTTTCCTGCTGCTGGCATACCGATTAATACAAGATTGCTTTTCTTATTCCTCATCATCGTCCTCATCCTCTAGCCCCTGAGCATCTTCCATCTCATCCATCTCCTGACTCCTATACAGCTCTACTTCTTCTTGCCAGACATCTTTTTTTCTATTTTCGAAATAGATAAAGGAATCAATCTTGTCAAAGATATCTTTAAAGGTATCCCTTGGAGCTTCTTCTATATATTTCTTTAAAATCTCCTGCTCTGCATCATTTCTATATTTGCCATAAAAAATGTCAAATAAGTTATGACCTCGGACATAAATCCTGAATAATTCCATGTTTTTCTTAATATCTTCCTTGCTGTTAATGCGAATTCCCTTGTTTTTTATCATTCGCTTAACACTTCCTAATCGATATAAATAGTCTCTGTATTTCGCATAAAGAATATTATAAAAATCTTCGGGACTTTTAACCACTCCGATTTTTGTCATGATTTCTGGGTCAAGGAAATAATTCTCAAAAGAATAGTATTTTAAAATTAATACATTTCTTGGAGTGACTCTTGGAAGATTGGCTATATCTTCCTTCGCACGCTGGCTATAATAAGAGCAAAGCTGCCTTACCAAATGTCTTGGATTTCTACCATCGCTGTCACGAATCATCAAAAATTGGTCTTTTAGGTATAATTTGTTAATATATTTTAAATTGGCATAGGTCTTGATATTGGTACAGCTGTTTGTCGGAATTATGGAAATTCGCTGTAGTCTTCCTTCTTCATCGTAGATCTCAGAATAATACTTCTGTAAAAGTAGAGGAAGGCGGTTGCCATCCTGCTTGCCTTCTACAATAAAGACAAAACTAACATTCATAAGATCATTGGCGGTGTATCCCAAATCATCCAAGATTTCATCAATATCTGTATTTGAGTTAATGGTGGTGTAGAAGTCTTCATCCAACATAACCTGCTTAATCTGTTTAGAAGAGAAGTTGAATATCATATTTGGAGAGTGAGTAGAGAAAATTACCTGGTTTTTCTTACTTAGGCGATACAAAATCTCACTGGCCACCTTCTGCAACTGTGGATGCAGATAAATCTCCGGATCTTCTATCATAATAATGCAAGGAATTGTACTTTTTTCCTCTATGTAAGTCTCAAGAAGAGATAGGGCATAGATACTTCGAAGGCCTTCACTAAGGTAATGGATACTTCCTACATCATTATTACGATCTTTATTGATAACCTGGGTGTCCAAGGAAAACAATTTTTCTACATCCATATTATAGACATAACGGATGTCTTGATTTGGACTACCATTGGCATGAAAATACTTATTAACCTTGTTAGACATATCAGATAGATTAAGGCGGAACATCTTATATTCCATTAGCTTGGAGAGTTCATAGACAGATAACTCCTCCGGTGTCTTTTTATTAATCAGCCCAATACACTGGAAACATCGATTACATCTTTTAGATTTATCAAACATACAGACATCATCCTTTAGATCCTGGATGCTTTCTTTGTCGTAAAAACGTAGAATCTCCTGCTGTAAATAATCCACATTTCTTGTTTGATCCATATGAAAAAGCTTAGGAAATACCAATGGAATGTTCTGGTTATTCTTCTTCACTCCATCTCGGTACTGCACAGAACCGTTACTATAGAATCTGCATTCAAAGGTCAAAATGCCATTTTCAAGGGATGGCAACTTAGTTTGAAACTCTTTATCCCAGAGCTCACGCCTCTTATATTTGCTGACAATTCCTTTTTGATAGAAATTGTCTAGATCTTCTTGTGTAAGCTCCACCTTCATACTGATTATGATAGGCTTTTTCTTGTCCAGAAAATCATGTTCCTTCACTAGGTAATTTCCGGCCACCATACGAATCGCATCGATAACAACAGTCTTTCCTGTATTATTTTTACCGACAAGAATCAATACATTATCCACATCCGGAATCTCGAGGTCTCGAATCGATTTAAAGTTTTCAATCCTAATGGTACATAATTTCATAGCCCACCCCTAACTGGCATCGGTGTCTTACCGTTTCTGCCCATTCTTATTGTTATTCTTAGAATTTTTAAAATTCTTTCTTGCTTTTTTCTGCGTTTTTTTTACAGAATAGCCAAAGGTCCCTAGCTTATTTCCTAAATTATAATACTCTCCATGGGAATATACAATGGGATTGGCTTGGGACAAATGAAACTTTCCCAATTCATCCATATACTCCTCATCTACATGAACTGCCACAACTTTTGCTACAAACATGTGATGGGAGCCAAGAGGTATCACATCAACTACCACACATTCTATGTTAACAGGGCTCTCTTTAATCATAGGTGCCTGTTTTAAACTTCCCATTACCGCTGTAAGTCCTGTTTCCTTAAATTTATCTATATCTCGTCCTGATTTGACACCACAAAAATCAGTGGTATAGGCTAGTTTTTCTGTAGTAAGGTTAATGACAAATTCCTTACTCTTTTTTATTATGTGATAGGAATATCGTTCCGGTCTTACAGAAATATAGACCATAGCAGGATTGGTACAGGTTGTTCCAGTCCAAGCCACTGTAATAATATTGGGTACCTTGCCTTCCTCCTTACAGCTAACCATAACTACCGGCAATGGATACACCATATTACCAGGTTTCCATATTTGTTTTCCCATAATTCTTCTCCTAATACTAATTTTTAATTTATTACTATTACTATTTTATCATAATCCTCCGAAATATAATACGGATATGAATAATGTTATCAACCAAACGAGTCCTAGATATGTACAACCAAGGAGGGTTTTCTTATGGCTCAATATATTACTATTGAAAATGTATCTGCTGAAAGTAAAAATAAAGTTAAGCAGGATCTGAAATTTCGAACCGCTAAATTTATTTGGAAAGTTGCTTTTAATATTGATTTAAACCCGGAATCCGTAAACAATACTACTGTGTCTGTTATGAACATGAACCGTACTCAGGTAAACACCAACATAAAATATAATCCAACAACAAAATGTATTGAAATCGAACCTTTAGAAGCATATGCGGAGAATGAATCCTATATACTAGTTGTATCCAATAAGGTCCAATCTAAATCCGGAAAATTCTTAAAGAAACAAATGATAGTACAATTTAAGATTTAACTTGTTCGTTTTGGTTTCCTTAAGCTTAATGAATTCTATCCGGTATAATAGAAAAAGAGCACAAATTGGCATATGTGTGAATGCCAGATTTGTGCTCTTATCTATCTTATAAACGAAGCGTGCAATCACTATCTAAATTCCGTAGACAGCTCACTTCCCCTACTGCTGCAGTGTAGATACCAACGCCGGTATCAACTGTTTCTTTCTACTCACTACTCCTGGAAGAAGAATTTTATCCCCTTCTCCACTTAGTTGAAAAGCTTCTCTTACAATCTCATAAGCTCCAGTACCCTTGTATAGTAGCTCCGTAGATTCTTCAATAATGTTGGTTAGCATAAAGAATAACATAGGTAGCTTGTTATTTCGGAATACCTGCTCAATATAAGGCTCTAGCTTCTTTCTAATTAATGCTAACTCCTCATTGGTCATGGCAGTAATCTGTCCTACTCCAAATACCACCTCACCCGCAGTAAATTGCTTGAAATCCTGATAGAATATCTCTTCTGGAGACTTGCTTAGAACATTACTTCCTGCTGTAAACATCTGAACAGCATAAGGTTCAATCTCAATTCCAGCAATCTTTGCCAAGGCTTCAGCTGCATCCTTATCCGCTTGGGTACAGGTTGGAGAACGAAATACCAAGGTATCTGAGAGAATAGCAGAACAAAGAAGACCTGCAATTGGTGGATCAACGGCCACACTATGCTCTAGATACATCTGATACACGATAGTTGAGGTACAGCCCACCGGTTGATTTCTAAAATACACCGGGTTAATGGTCTCTAACGAACCAATACGATGATGATCAATTACCTCTAGTATCTCTGCATCCTCTAATCCATCTACTGCCTGAGAACGCTCATTGTGGTCTACTAAGATTACCTTGCGTCTTTTCACATCTAACAGATTACGACGAGAAATCATTCCATGGAAGTTACCGTCCTTATCTAAAATTGGGAAATCGCGGTACCGCTTCTTCGCCATAATAACCCTTATATCATCTATATAATCTTCTCTCGTAAAGGTCACTATCCCATTATTCTTCATAAAATGGGAAATAGGCATACTTTGATTGATTAATCGAGCAACCGTATAGGTATCGTAAGGAGTACGAATAATCGTGCACTCATTTTCCTCTGCTAGTTTGGTTATCGTTCTACTAACCAAAGCACCTTCACAGACAATAATACACTGAGCTTGCATCTCTATCGCACATAATTGTGATTCATAACGATTCCCAAGTATCACAATGTCGCCTTTTTCGATGTAATCTTCCATCAAATCCGGATTAGCTGCTGAAATAAGTACTTTACCGGAACATACGCTTCCTTCTCTATCTCCCGTTACCATGTCCCCATCTAGGGTATTGACAATGTTACGATAGGAAGTATTAGCAGCTCCTATAATCTCATTATCAAATACATTCATATATGCTTTGGTGATATCACCTAAGGTAATGAGTCCTTTTAATTTTTTATTTTGCACAATGGGGAGGGTAACGACATTTTGCTCACCCATTTGTTCCCATGCCTGTTTCAATGAGATGTCCGGGTCTACTCCATCGTAAAGATGGACGTCAATATCCTTTACTCTAAGCTTTACATCTCCTAGATACTCCGGTGGCGTCACATTAAAATAATCCAGAATAAATTTGGTTTCTGGGCTCACATGTCCCGCCCTTTTAGCCTTATAGCCGCCTTTATTTAATTTATTTTTTAATTCTGCATAAGCTATAGCGGAACAGATAGAGTCTGTATCCGGATTTTTATGACCTATTACATATACAGAACGAATTAATTGATTCAACAAGTATAAGTCCTCCAGTCATTTCCGTGATTGTACTACAACTTACCATACACATTTTTAAGAATTTTATTCATTACTAAAATCCGTGGCAAGAATCAAGTTAATATTACTACTATCTACATTCGTTCTAACCTTTTCGTTGGCAACCTCCTGTAGACACCTATGCTCCATGTTTTCTAGCGTTTTGTTAAGCTCCGCTAATAGTTTCTTCGGACGTTCCTCAGCTAGTTCACTATCCTCTAATCTTTCACACATTACATGTAAGATAACATCTGCATCTTCTTCTATTTCAAATTCTTTTTCTGCTAAAAAATCAGCTGCATAGTCATACAACTCCTTTTTTCCGTAGGCTTCAATCTTAATAGTATCCCGCACATAATTGGTCAGCATCGGATAGATACGAAATAATGATTGAAGATTATCCTGCGTGTCTTCTAGGATTACTAACATCTTTCCTCTGAGATCCCTTAACATTTTAATCAGTTGAAGCTGATTTTCTGCTTGCAGTCCTCCAGCCTTTTCGACAATAAGGTATCCACCCTGAAGTCTCTCATAATGGTCCTCTAGATTAATATCATTCAGCCTTTCACTGCTTATCTTCGCCACTTTCTTATATGGAAACACCTGTAATTCATATAAAAGCTTAATTAAACATTTTGCCAGAGTAGTCTTTCCACTCTTTGAAGTACCTGCTACAGCAAAAGAATACGGTGTTTGCTCTTCAAGCATATCATTTATTAAGTTTACAACTTGTAGACGTATACCGGAAATATTGTAAAATCTTCCAAATAACTCTTTGTATGATTTAAGGTGAAATTGTCCATTCACTGTATCTTCCTCCATATCATCTGAATCATCAGTTTTCTCTTCATGTATTGGTGTTTCTTCTTGGGACGTGGCAGGCTCTTGTCCTTCTATATCTTCCAGAGTTTCCGCTTCCTCCTGGCTTTCTTCTTCCTCCTGGCTTTCTGCTTCCTCTTGGTTTTCTGCTTCCTTCTGGCTTTCTACCTCTTCCAGTGTCTTTTTTTCCTCATCAACATAATTCTCTAACATCTGTGAGATATTCCTTAGATCCTGTGTTTTAAACAAATTATCCTGATAGTTTTCTTCCTCTTTATGATAATCTCCTTCTGGCTGTGGGTCTTTTTGATAGGCGCTAACTATAACTGCTCTATCTTCCTCATCCTGCAATTCCAGCTCCTCCTGCTCCAGAAAATCGATTCCATTTTCTATATTTTTCAAAGGTACTCCCTCAGGAATTCCGCTTTCATTTCCCAAATAGTGTTCTCTTAGCATCTTGGCCTTTTCAACAACTACGCCATCTCCAAACCATAAAATGATATCACTACACTCATTGACGCAACGATCCGGCATTCCTGCCTTGTGGTAAAGTTTGGCCAGTTCAAAAGCCCATTTTTCAGTATAATCGTATTGTTTTAATTCCTTTAAGGATTCAATAAGAACCGGATAATCCTTCCCCTCCATCTTATCGAGACGGTAGCGGAGAATAAATTTATCAGCATCCCGTGGGGCTGCCTCTACAAATTCATTATAATAATATTCTGCGTCTTCCACATTTTTACGTTTAATCGCCAGCTTAATAAGCTGATAAATAATACGCCGACTGCCTGATTTGTCACGCAAACGTAATAGTATTTTTTCTGCTTCATCATAATACCCCGTTTGCATATATACCTCAGCAAATATACTTAAATCAGATAATACCTTTACCTTATTAACATCCATGGTGTCCATGATTTGTAAGGCCTTCTGATACATTCTTTTTTCAACCAGTTTACGTATCTCTGAACTTTTTACGATATAGTCGTACTTCTCCATGTTCCTTCCTCCACTTACATTTTTCAGGTGATTTATTAGGCATTAATTGCATTCAGATAATACTGCTCCAGAGTGTCATTTTTATGCAGTAACTCATGAGTGAGGCCATCTACTATGATTTTTCCTTGTTCCATAATAACAATATGATTACATAAATCCTGTACCTCATTCAGATAATGGCCGGTATAAATAATGCTGGCCCCTTCCCGGTGTATATTTTTAATAGCCTCTAAGATCCCTTTTCTCGACACAACATCTAATCCCACTGTAGGTTCATCCATCACAACTAACTTAGGCTGATGAAGCATTGCAGCACCAATATTAAGTCGACGCTTCATTCCACCTGAATAGGTGGATACCCGTTGCTTAAGCTGCGCCTCCGTCAAGTCAATAATGTCGGAAATACGCCCTATTGCTCTCTTTAACTCTTGTCCCCTTAATTCATATGCTCTCCCCCAGAATTTTAAGTTGTCGATTCCGGATAGATTCTCATACAAGGCAATCTCCTGAGGCACATAACCCAACGTTTTTCGAATCCATATAGGAGACTTAAGGATACTTTTTTCGTCCCAGATAATATCCCCTCTGTCTGGTTTTATTAAGGTTGCTATCATAGACAGAGTGGTAGATTTACCGGCACCATTGGCCCCTAAGAGTCCTAATACTTCCCCTTCCTGTAAAGTAAAGGAGACATCGTCTACTGCTTGCTTCCCCCTATAACTTTTCGTAATGTGACTGACCTCTAACACTATAATCCTCCTATCAACCCAAAGCATTTCTTTTTACAGTCTCTCATAGTAGTAAATGGTATCTGTTATTTCCTTCGGAACTGTATTCCCTTTTTTAGTAATACCAAGCGCCTTAGCCTCCAGAATTCTTACCTTTCCATGGGCTTCTTTCTCATAACGGTACATAGATTCACTAAATACAGGTCGATTAATCAGGTTCTTTCGAATATCTCTGCTAAATGGGCAATACATGGATACTATGTCTCGAGCCGGCTTACTAAGCCTTAGTGCTCCTCCACACTCATACTTCATCCACTGCTCATAATCAATGACAAAACATTCTCTTAAGCTATTTCTTGCCTTTACTATCTGCTGCTTAACTTTTTCCTTTTTATCCTCTGTTAAATCCTTATTTTTACGATAAAATTGAATATAATCGCTATATTCTGATGTCAGACATTTGTTTTTAATGTCATTCCATGCAACACCTTGCATAGTTCGACATAACTCCCAACGGTATCTTCCTGCTAACTTAATTATTGTATCATACAGACTTCCCTCATGAAAGATTGAAATACAGAATCGGCCTGCACTTTCTCTTCGTTTGCCTTCTATTTCCTGCCACATGCTTCCATTGGCACCACAAGTAGGAAAAATGATAATGTCAGGCAGACACTTTTTTACAATCATCTCCTTGTTAATTCCCACACTTGGGTTCGAATACAACACTTCTTGATAAAACAAAGAAAAATCTTTCTTACAAATATCTCGTACTGCTTCATCCACTGCTGTATAGGTAACAAAATATTTACCCATATTGAGGGGCATAATGTCGCTGTGAAGAACCGGTATAAAAGTAGATATCTTTCCATTAACCAGCCTCATATTCAAGGAAAACATATTATTTATCTCGAAATTTAATTTTTTATCCTTATCCTTGGCTTCACTCTCTACCTCTGCCGGGCTAAGCTTACCTTGCATCTTAAGATGTCTCACATAGTCTGCATAATCCATATCAAGATCATTTTTAGATGGTTCCTTAATGCCCTTGTAAATAAGTGTGAGCCATTCAAACATCGTATAGCAATTGCAGTAATAGGTGTCGGTATAGCTAATCTTAAATCGGTATAGCTCCAGTGCTTGTTCCTTAGTAATTAACCGTTCATCCATAAACCCAAAATTCAGGAACAGCTCAATCACCTTACTGTATTGTTGTGTGGTGTATGCCATCTTAAATACCTTCTCATAGATAGCATAAAAATCTTTACTAATCTCTTTTCGAAGAACTCTCGTTTCATCCGTAACTAGCTGCTTGTCCGACAATGCAAGAAATCGGTCTATACATTGTTTGAAATGGGTGCCCATCTCCGGCTCAATCCGTCCATAGGATAAAATCTGATCCAGACTTCCTGTAAGTTCTCCGATTATACTGTCGTTATCTATGGTGTGATTATCTGCCATAAGGCCACTGACATCCTTCTCTGCAATCACAGCAAAATAGATCTTTTCCATCATTGCTCGATTTACAAAAATAGACCTTCCCATGGATTCCTCATAACTAGTTTCTATCTTGTTTACTAAATCCACTGATTTATCTACCATCTCTATCAAATCTGAGTAATTCTCGTGAGAAGGTGCCAACAGCATTACTTCCTGGCAAAGAATCTTAAAGATACAATCATTTCCATCATTAAACAAGCTGGCACTGAGATCATTCACATAGGAAACCACCTGTTGTAATTGCTCTATTAAGATAGTGATAATCTTGATTTTTTCCTCTAGCTCTTTCATCGATAGATTCGGTAAGTAGGAATAGTAATTCGCCATAACTTCTGCTGGTACTTGCTGCATTTCTCTGATTCCTTCTAGCCACTCTTCCTTTACAGGAAGGCTCTTGTTAAACTCTGTCAATCTTTGGAAACTCTGTATCGGTTTTGAAGTTCCACCATATGCTAGCACTATATTCTTATATGTTGATACAACTTCCTTTACCTCATCATAGATATCATTGGCTGAGGATTTCATATTATAATAATCATCATTTAGATTACAAATAATACGGTTTAAGGTTTTCAGCATATATCCTTTATAATCTTTATTTTGTTCTAATATCTCACCTAAATCAGACAACTCTCTACCTTTAAATATGTATATACTACAAGCCTCATTCGTCTCACAGGTAAATGAATATTTTCCTAAGTACAAATCATGAATACCAATAAAATTTCCTGGTCCAAGGATCATTTTACATCCTGTATTATGTAAGGTTACGGTTCCTTTGAGAACTAATGCTACACTTTGCAGAATTTGTCCCTGCCTATATATGATACAATTTTCTTCAACTTGATTAACCACTCCAACTTTTAATACAATCTCCATATAACCTCTCCTTGTCTAGCGCTCTATCTACATTGTACTACTATTATACACTTATAAAATATTATGGTAAACTAATTCCTTAATTTTAGAAAAATCTCGAGTTAAGTCATACTTACGACACCTTTTCTCCCACTCAGTGTAATCCCTGCCTTCCTGTTCTTTAGAAGGCTTTTTTCACAAGGAAGTTGGTTGTGCTTTTCAATAAAAAAATACCCAGGATCCTGATATTCCTGGCTTTCTACTGTAATCAGTAGTAAGTCCATATATTTCAGGCTCTGGATATTGGGTTGTATAGACAAAAAATAATAATATTTATTTAAATTCCGTGCATCTTGCTTCGAATAAACCCCATAAGCGTTACCTTTACAGTTAACTCGGCTCAGGCGACCTTACGGCACACAGAAGCTTCTGCTTAGTGCTGCTTCATTCCTGACCTGACACGGTTCACAGATTCCTGTTGCGCAAGACCCAAGCGTCAACATCACTTATAAAGGGCAGCCCTACAAAATTGACCCTAGGCAAGATATCACCCCTGCTGTAGCGGATTGCAGGTACAGGGCACCGCTATCTCCCCGGCTGCACGGAAACTTTATAGACTAATCAATTTACGTCCAAGTACTCAGACGTATTGTATAGTATATCTTGTTTAACCCCTTCTGTCAAGGGTGTTTTTCCTTCCTCTTTTTCTCTCTTAATTCCTTAAAAAAGTCCTGCAACAGATTCTGACAGTCTTCCTCACAAACTCCACGAATCACCTCTACCTGATGGTTAAACTCATCCATCTGTAGCAGATTCAAAATGGATCCACCACAGCCTGCCTTAGGATTCATAGCTCCAATTACAACCTTGTCAATTCTTGCCTGAACAATGGCTCCAGCACACATCTGACATGGTTCTAAAGTCACATACATGGTACATCCTTCTAAACGCCAGTCTCCCAACACTTTAGAAGCCTTATTAATAGCTAAAAGCTCTGCATGAGCCAGTGTATTTTTTTTATAATTTCTCTTATTATATGCTCTGGCAATAATCTTATTCTCATATACAATAACACACCCAATGGGCACCTCATCTATCTTATAAGCCTTCTTTGCCTGCTTTATTGCTTCCTTCATGTATCTTTCCAAGAGTATAACCTCCAATTTTGTCGCTTCATCCTGTGGATTTTTCTATTACTATTTGCTATTCTATATAGTATCACGAGGTAAATTAACTTACAACTTATTATTCAAAAGGAGGCTTTCCCATGATTCCTATATATGGTTTGCAAAAGACCACTTTATTAGACTTCCCAGGACATGTTGCCAGTACTATATTCTTGGGAAAATGTAATTATCGTTGCCCGTACTGTCAGAATTCGTCTCTTTTAGATCCAAGAGATATGACACCAGCATTTACCGAAGAGGATGTGTATCAGCATTTACATAAACGAAAATGTATTCTGGAGGGTGTCTGTATCACAGGTGGAGAACCAACACTGACAAAAGAATTGAAGTCCTTTATTAAAAATATAAAAAACATGGGATACAAGGTAAAATTAGATACCAATGGTACCAATCCCTCACTATTGAAGGAATTGCTGCAGGAGAACCTATTAGATATGGTAGCCATGGACATTAAGAATTCTCTTTCCCGTTATGGACTAACCGTAGGGATTCCGGAGTACAACGCCAAACCGGTAGAGGAGTCTGTGGAATTGTTAAAAGAAAGTCGTATCTGTTATGAGTTCCGTACTACACTGGTAAAGGAGCTTCATCGTAAAGAAGACCTATTATCTATCAGTGAGTGGCTTCAGGGACCTAGTCCATATTTTCTACAAAATTACAAGGATAGTGACGAAGTTCTCACGAAAGGGTTACACGGATTTTCTACGGAGGAGTTATCGAATCTGCTTTCTGTTATAAGGCCTCTGCTCCCCAATTCTTCTCTTCGTGGGGTAGAATAAGAAAATCATTGCTTATACAAACAAGCGGAGGACATCCAGGGAGATTTAGAAGTACGCCTTGGCATACTTGCAACAAGTGACTCTTAAGCTTAATAACATAATACTTCTGAGCCTCTCCACCTACATCGGTGAGAGCCTTATCCCTTTTCAAGATAAAGACTTCCCTTTGTCCCCCACTTTATATATGTACATGAAGCCTCAATAATGTCTGAAGCTTCAAGAGTGCAGATATAATAATAGCAACTCTGACACTTAAGTTGCTACCTCACACAATACTGTTAAAATACTATCTCCATACACCAATAGCCAAACTCTCCACCTTGCACCTCATCATAAGCAGGGTTCCCCGTCATACTTCTGTTAGCCGCCTGGACGTTTTCACCTTGGACTCTAGTAAGAGGCTGAAACATGGAAAAGCCAAACATATTGGCCATAAATCTCTCTCGGCTGTGATTCACCCCTGGTATTCCAAGTAAATACACATGCCTGTTATATACATGTTTGCAAAAGAAAATTAAATGCCGATAGCTATAGTAACCATGTAGTAGAAAGCTGTTATTGGCAAGAATCCAGTTCTCCATTGGAAAGATACCAATATCCTGTGGTTCGATCCGTACACAATTACCCTCTTCTACATCTAGAAAAGGCTCAATAGCAGGATATCTGGTCAAGATTCTCTGTACAACAGGATGAATCATGCCACCATCGTCCATGCTGTCATCCTCATCTTCCTCCTCAGAGGCAGTCTCCTGCTTTTCTAACGGCTCCTGCTCATATTCTAAAGTCTTATTATCCGTCTTCTCTTCATAGTCTGCAACTTTAAGCTCATTTTCACTCTCTGAATCTCCATAAATATCACTTGCCTTTTCTATGTGGAAGCTCCGTCTTAATTCCTCCTCAATCTGCTGCTTCTCCTTCTCTGCTTCCAGTCTGGCTAGTTTCTGTTCCCTAATTCTAGCCTCCTTAATCTTCCATTCCATAGAAACACGTTCTAACTGTTCTATTCTTCCATGAAGATTTTTAATTTCCTGTTGAAGCTCCAAGTATTCCTCCTTGGATTCGCAGCTCTTAAAGGTTGTAAAATACTCGATTGCAGTCTTAGGGTTTACGATAACCGGCGTTTCCTCTTCCTTTTCACTAAGCACCTTACGAGATGCAGAAACACTGTTGCTAAGCATGTTACCAAACAGTTCATGAGCCTTGTGGTCCAATCTCTCCATCCGTTTTATATTAAGTGGATTACTAATTGAATCCAGATCCTCATCCTGCTCGACGTCATTCTCAGGTGAAAGGTCCGCTGCATGAACTTCTTCGCTATCATTCACCTCTACAAATTCCTGCAGGGAATCTTCTTTGCCAGGCTGATCCTCTAAAACTACATTCTCTATTTGTATCGATTCCTTCTGCTGAACACTCTCAGACTGCTCCTCAGAAATGGCTAAAGTCATCTCTGCTGCAATAGCTGTCTCTTTGACCGCTTCTGTAAGATCTCCGCCGTTTAAATTCCTTCGTTGATAAAAATCGGCAGGTCTCTCTTCATCAAACAGAAGAACGTCAAACCGAATTGGTCGATTATCCCATTCAGTTCCTAAAAAGACATTATCTGAAATATATACAAGAATCCCTCCCATATCTGCCAAATGATATTGGGTATGACATAAATCCTCTGCTTGTGTAAGAATTTTAAATTCTCCTACTCCACCAGAAATATTCATATCTCCTAGGATAATCCCATGGATAACGCCATCATACCAACAATAGGTACATACTTTCACTGTCATATTCTGAAGGTTTGGGACGCGAACATGGACAATAATCTTACATTGGCCATTCCGTATTTCCAGTCTGGTAAATCCAACATTATTGCCCTTCAATTGATGATTATACTGATATATGTAGGATACAATCCTCTTATAATCCGCCAAAGACCTCACTCCTTTATACCAAGTATATGAAGGGGTAGAGAGGAATATGACTATAAGTTTAATGAAACATTAAAGGGATGGTTACTCACTTAACCATCCCTTGGTTTTATTTACTATTTTTTAGCAGCTCATTGGTTAACTGTGCAAATTCCTGTAGATTGAGTGCTTCTCCTCTTACCGTTGGTGGTTTTCCCATAGCTTCTAAAGCTTCTACCACTTGCTCTTTCGTAAAGTTTAATTCAGGTGAATTATTCAATCCATTCTGCAAAGTCTTTCTTCTTTGATTAAAAGAAGCTCGAATAATGGCAAACATAGTTTTCTTATCAACCACTTCCACTGGCTTTGTCTCATGAAGGGTAAGTCGAATCACTGCGGAACCTACATTGGGCCTTGGCATAAAGCAGTTGGGTGGTACATTGGCTACAATATAAGGTTCTGCGTAGTATTGTACTGCCAGGGAAAGTGCTCCATAATCCTTAGAGCCAGGACCAGTCTGCATACGATCTGCCACTTCCTTCTGTACCATAACCGTAATATTTTCAATAGGAACCTCATTTTCTAGAAGTCCCATAATTATCGGAGTGGTAATGTAGTAGGGTAAATTGGCTACTACTTTAATTGGTTTTCCTCCATTGTACTGTTCAGCCAAGTCTTTGATATCCACCTTAAGAATATCCTTATTAATTATCATAGCATTATCATATTCCGACAAGGTATCCTGTAAAATAGGTATTAGATTTTTGTCGATTTCCACTGCAATGACCTGTCTGGCATGCTCACATAAATATTGAGTCATTGTTCCGATTCCTGGACCAATCTCCAGAACCAAGTCATCTTTAGTCACATTAGCAGATCGAATAATCTTCTCTAGAACATGGGTATCAATCAAAAAGTTCTGTCCAAAACGTTTTTGAAAATTAAATCCATATTTGTTTAAAACTGCTATTGTATTTTGGGGATTTCCTAGTGTGGCCATCTTATTCCTCTTCTTTTCTATATTAGTTCTAGGCTTTTTACCTATTTCATTCTATACAATGCCTTTGCATTGGCATCGGTAATCTCCAGTACTTCCTCATAGGAAATATTCTTTATAGCGGCCATTTCTTTGGCTACATAGGTTAGATTAGTGGAGTCATTCCTATCTCCTCTATGTGGAACAGGCGCCAGATAAGGGCAATCCGTCTCCAGTAC
>JAEYPA010000101.1 GCA_023411225.1 Bacillota bacterium | reverse complement strand
CAGCTGCTGTGTAAACTTCGAATCCTTGTGCTTCAGCCTTAGCCCAAGACTTACTTCCTTTATAAAGTCCAATGATTACATGACATCCTGACTCTTTTGCATTTAATGCATGTGCATGTCCCTGGCTACCATAACCAATGACTGCAATGGTCTTTCCTTCTAATAAAGATAAGTTACAATCTTCCTGATAATAAATCTTTGACATAATCTAATCCTCCTATAACATATATGATATTTATGTTCTCCTTCACATCGCCTATAGTCACAAGCAAATAAAAAGGGGTGTTACTAATCTATATAATCCGCAATATCACCGGAACCTCTTGACAGTCCAGTGATACCAGTACGAACTAACTCACGAATTGTAAATCCTTCCAACAAATTGATAAAGGCATCTAGCTTTGCCTGATTACCAGTAAGTTCTATCATGAGAGAATCCTTGGCGACGTCTACAATATTGGCCCTAAAGATACCAGCTACAGCGATAACAGATTGTCTTTCCTCTTGATTGGCAGCTACTTTTACAAGTACCAGTTCTCTGCATACGCTTTCCTGATCCTTTAATTCTTTAATCTCTTTTACATCTTCCAATTTTGCCAGCTGCTTTGTAATCTGCTCAAGAATGTTATCATCTCCATTAACCACAACTGTCATACGGGAAAAAGCATTATTCTCCGTTTCGCCAACGGTAAGGCTATCAATGTTATAGCCTCTTCTGCTGAATAGTCCAGCCACACGACTAAGAACACCTGAAGTATTATCTACAAGAATAGATAGTACCATTTTTCTCATAACATGTCCTCCCTATGTAAACAAAAGGGCCTTCCATCACAAGGCTGTAATGGGGGCACCCTCTCGCTTTCTCATTACTTATATGGTTGTAAGTATTGTATCAATACTGGTTTTGTTTGTCAAGTAAAGCACTTTTTAGCATATATATAAATTAGTTATGGTAGTTATAACCTTATCCATATATTTTTCTATCCTTTGTTTCATTATTTACTATAAATAAACTCGTTTAATAATCTTGTATTGGTTTCAATATCCGGCAATAATACTTTTTTACCATTAATGGTTTCATCGGAATAGGTTCCATCAACTGGAAGTCGATATTGATCCAATTCTGTAGTTCCCATCATAACAATAGTCTTCATATAACTAATGATTTGATCATTCTCCAAATCAGTGGAGATGAAAGGCATTACTGTCTTCATCATATCTAGCAATTCCGATAAAGAAAGTGTCTTGGCTTTCGTAAAAATAGACTGTAAAACAGTTCTTTGTCTCTCTGTTCTACGGAAGTCACCATTACCTTCTTTCCTTATTCTGGCATAGCATAATGCCTGCGTCCCAGTCATTATATTCTTGCCTGGTTTTAACTTATTCACATCTTTTTTAGCAGATTTATCTTTATAATAATCAATCAGATGATTATATTCTGATTCCGTTATACTGATTTCTACTCCACCTATCTGGTCGATTACATTAGTAAATGCCTCAAAATCTACAACTACATATCCATCCAGCTTGATTTTAAAATTGGTGGCAATCGTCTCGTACAAAAGCTCCACCCCTCCATAAGAGTAGGCAGCATTAAAGCGATTGTTCTCATGGCCGGGAATTGCTACATACATGTCCCTCATAAGGCTGGTCAACTTTAAAGACTTATGCTTCATATCTATTGTGGCAATCATAGTAGAGTCAGAACGGCCGGCCACAGTCTCATTTGGCCTTCTGTCAGAGCCAATCAGCAGTATATTAACAACTTGATCATCTGACACAAGATTAATACCCGATAAATCTACATTGTTTAAGTCACCCTCCGTATTTTTTCCCATAAGATCTAAGACACCATTTATACTCTTTTCCGCCTTCGCCAGTCCAAATCCACCTGCGATTGCTAAAATAAACCCTAAGCAAATAAATGTAATCTTAATACGTTTTCTACGTTTCTTCTTTTGCATGTACATCTTATGGTAATTGCGTTTTCTCTCTAGATATTCTTCGTCATTTAATTGTTGTCGCATATCATAATGATTCATCGTTCCATCCTACTTTACTAATTGCTGTACAACTTGCACTGCCTCTTGGGCATCTCGAGAATATCCATCCGCACCGATTTCCTTAGCAAAGCTTTCTGTAATAACAGCTCCACCAATAATAATCTTTGCCTTTAAGCCCTCTTTATTACGAAGTTGCACTACTGTTTTCATTTCCATCATTGTCGTTGTCATCAAAGCACTTAAGCCGATAATGTCAGCTTCCTTTTCTTTTGCAACCTGTATTATGGTCTCACTTGGAACATCCTTTCCAAGGTCGATTACCTCATAACCATAATTTTTAAGCATTAGAACTACCAGATTCTTTCCAATATCGTGAATATCCCCGGCCACTGTCGCAATAACAATAGTACCTAACTTCTTTCCATGATTCCCCTTCAGTAACAATGGCTCCATATAATCAATAGCAGTTTTCATAGCCTCTGCACTTGAGATAAGCTGTGGCAGAAAATATTTTTGTTGATTAAACAGGACGCCAACTTGATTAATGGCTGGGATTAGCTGTTCGTCTAACAACTCAGAAGCCTTGGCACCTTGATTCAACATATCCTTCACATGATCCACAATATGGTTACGATTTCCCTTAAGGACATCTTCAAACAATATAGACTTACTTTGGTTATTTTGTAACATGGAATCATCGGTAATCGTCATATCCTTCTGAATCTTCATAGTAACCTCTACAGGATGGCTCCCTACTTGATTAATATAACGAAGGTCTGCTCCCTCTTTATTTAGTAGCAAATCGGAGGCAAATGCAAGATTCATTAACAAATTCTGTTCAGGATTTGCAATTGCCATAGTAAGCCCCTGATGGATAGCAAAGGTAAGAAATGCGCTATTTACAAACTGTCTTTCCGGCAAACCAAAAGAGATGTTAGACAGTCCACACACTGTGGCAACCTTAAGCTCCTCCTTACAGTATCTAATAGTCTCTAGGGCATCCAAAGCTGCCCTCTTATTGGCACCTACGGTATTGACCAGGGCATCTACAATAATATCCGACTTAGAAAGCCCTATTTCCTCTGCTTTTTGTATTAATGCGTCTATAATAAATTGCTTTTCTTCTATATTCTTTGGCAAGCCCTTCTCTGACAAAGGAAGTAGAATAAACATAGCACCATATTTCTTAGCAATTGGAAGCAATCGTTTTACCTTCTCAGGTTCAAAGCTGATAGAATTAATTAATGCTCTTCCAGGATAGATACGGAGTGCAGCCTCTATTACATCCACATGACTCGAATCAATACAAAGAGGCACATCCACCAACTGCGTTACCTCATAGACTGCCTTCACCATCATTTCCCTCTCATCGATTCCATTGGTTCCCAGATTAATATCTAATATCTTAGCACCTTGCTCCACTTGCTCCTCAGCCATACTTCCTACTAGGTCAAGTTTACCTTCTCTTAGTTCTTGTTGCATCGGCTTCTTTCCAGTAGGGTTGATTCTCTCCCCAATTACAGTAAAGCTTCCTGTCAAATCAATAGGAAGAAGGGTATGTTCGGTAGACAACACAGGAAATTTATGATTTGGAATCGAATTTACAGATTGAGCTTTTAGGTTTTTTGACAGGAGACGGATATGCTCTGGAGTAGTTCCACAGCATCCACCTAGAACATTGGCTCCTGCCTCAATAAGTAGATTCATTTTATCGGCAAACTCCTCTGGTCCCATGGAAAATACAGTCTTTCCGTCAAGTAACACTGGAAGACCCGCATTGGGCTTTGCTATAACAGGGATATGAGCCACTGAGCACATCTTTTCTACTACTTGGCAAAGCTTTTCAGGTCCTGTGGAACAGTTAACCCCAACTGCAGCAGCTCCCAACTCCTGCAAAACTACCATTGCCACCTCAGGAGAAGTACCATACAGGGTACGTCCATCCTCATTAAAAGTTAGACTTACCATAAATGGAAGGTCACATAATTCCTTGATAGCCAAAACCGCTGCTCTACATTCCTGCAGACTCATCATAGTTTCAACAATAAACAAATCAACTCCTGCTAGTAAAAGGTGCATCACCTGCTCCTTATATACCTCAACTAATTCTTCAAAGGTCAGATTTCCGATTGGGTAGAGTTGTTCCCCTGTCATGGTCAGATCTCCCGCAACATATACCATCCGATCTAAAACATTAGCTTCCTTTACCGCCTGCTTTGATAATGCCACCAATCCCTTATTGTATTCACCTACCTTGTCCTCCAACCCATACTCTTTAAGTTTGATACGATTTGCTGTAAAGGTTGGGGCAAGAATTATATCAGATCCGGCTTTAAGATATTCCTTTTGTAATTTAATCAATACTTCCGGGTTTTCTAAGATCCATGTCTCTGGGCATACGCCTGAAGTCATTCCGGCTGCCTGCAGATTGGACCCGGTGGCTCCATCCAGAATCACAAATTTAGATTGTATTAATTGAATAAATTCCTTATTGGTCATTCTACTTCTCCTCATCTTTCATCATTGAATTTGTATTTTATCCATAAGACTTACTCGGTTAAATGGTAGCATAAAATAATACCCATCTGCAAAGTCTTTCAATTGTTCTATAATTTCACTGGCAATCTGGGCTCCTACCAGTTCCGCCTCTTCCTTTGACATCTCCAAATCATAGCGCATGACTATATCGTTGGGAACAGTAATACCAAAAAATTCATTTTTCACAAAATTAGCATTACGCCTGCTGACAAACGGCATTACACCACATAAAAGTTTTGTGTCCACCTTTTGTTTAATAAGATATAACCGTTCGATATCCTCTTTGGCATAGACTGGCTGACTTAAGAAATACTTTGCTCCAGCATCTATCTTACGTTGCATTCGTTCAATTACCTTATCCAAACTACCTCTGGCATAGTTAAGAGCTCCTCCATAGCAAAATGGATCTGAGCTAAAATGCTCCTGATTCATTTCCTTGATATAATTCATCAGCCTAATGGAATTATAGTCGAATACCGAAGTTGTGTTAATTCTACTCTCCCCTGGCACAGGATCCCCTGTTACAACCAAGAGGTTTCGTATATCATTAATATAGGCTCCAAGAAGAGTAGAACGCATGGCAATCATGTTCTTGTCCCTACAACAAACATGAGGCATAACAGTCATACCTGTCTCCTGCAAAAGCTTTATACTCATAAGTATAGAATCTACTCGGCTTCTTCCCATTGGGGAGTCAGCCATAGTAATAATATCAAACCCACTAGATTGTAACTTCTTTGTCAATTCAATAAGTCTTTCATAATCAGCGTCATAGGGAGGATCCAGTTCTACTGCTACTACCTTTTTCCCAGTTTCAAAGAGCTTAAAAAACTTATTTTCCTTTGGTTTCTCTTGATTATTCCTGATTATTGCCTGTTGTTGCCTAAGATCAGTAACGAAGAGGCTCTCTCCAGAAAGCTTTCTTGCCATTATACCAATGTGTCTAGGTGTTGTACCACAACATCCTCCTAAGATAGAGATTCCCAAACGACTTATCCTCTGCATATTTTCAAAAAAATACTGTGAGTTTTCACGAAATACCATACGGCTTTGCATTTGCTCCGGATATCCAGCATTAGGCATTATGGCTACATATTTATTCTTTGGTAAAATAGTATTTTCTATCATAGCAAGCATATGACCAGAACCAATGCCACAATTAAAGCCGAAACTATCCAATTCCCTTATCTCCTCAGCCTGTTGACACAATCGCCTTGCAGAAATGCCTGACATGGTATAACCATTTTTATTAACACAAAAATCAGCCATAATGAAACATTGACTTTTGGCCCGAATATATGGTACCAACTGTTTAATGTAGTAAAAATCCGAAAATGTTTCAAAGAGAATTGCCTCTATCTGTTCCGATAAAAGTATGTCAATAATTTTCTTATATTCCTCTAACAGAGAATCCTCCTCCACTCCATAAGGTTGTGGAATAGGTCCAATCGATCCGGCTATAAATGGGTTTTGTTTTGTTTCTGTTATGGCTTTTCTGGCAAGCTTTACTCCCTGTCGAATAACCTCTTCTCGAAGCTTCTCACTGATATGAAGAGAATAGATATTAGCTGCAAATGTATTGGTGCGAAGTAGATTGGCTCCCGCCTCTATGTATTCTCGATGGATATTCTTAACCAGCTCCGGCTCCTTAATATTGGCCATCTCACTCACTGCCTGCTGATTCTGTTTTTTCTCCGCGTAATAGGTTCCCATAGCACCATCTGCTATTATACGATTTTGCTGAATATATTCTCTTAAAGTCATTCTGCTAATCCTCTCTATTGTAGGCGCACATGTGACATTTTCTATCTATCACAGTGCGCCACTAATACTCTACTCAAGTTCTAAAACCTTCTCTGTTTTTAGAGACTTTTTCTTAGTATAATACAAAGTAATTCCTAACACTACAACTATAATAATAAAAACTAAAAAAATTATCCAAAAATAAAACATCTGATACAACTGTTTAAAATACAATTCTATGACAAGAGAATGGTCTGCCGTATCAGATCCCTTTATATTATAAGCATTCGTACTAGCAAACTGAGATAAGCTGTCATCCGTATCAGAATACTCCTTATTTCCTACATTGACCTCATAGAGTCCTGCATTCTCCTCAATATTCACCTGATAATTATAGTGAATATTGCCCATATTCCATGAATATCCCTCTATAACGGGTAAATAACGCGACAAATCAAGATTGTCCTGCATCGTTTGACGAACGTACTTCAAATTCTGTCTAGATAATTTCTCAAACCCAAATCCCTGACTAAGAGCATTATCTTTCTTCTGTTGGGAAACAAAAACCAATCGAATCGTATCTCCAGCATCAAAGAAAGAAACACGTTCCTCAATATTAGGAAAATATCCTGCCAATTGATTCTCCGTAATGGCACAATCATTTTTTATATAAGTAACTTCAATGGTACGTTTACATTTCAAGTCCTTTGTAACATCATAGGTGACATTGATACCCATGAGATCTACCATATGATTAGAACTGGTTTCCATAGTATAACCATAGTCCTTATTAAAACAGCTCCCATAGTCATATTGTCCCGGTGTCTCAATAACTTGTCCAGCTTGAGTAAACTCTGTCTCATTTGTAACCTCCGGTAGCTTCACATACATGTACACATTGGTGTCAGACATTGAAAATAAGCTTAACAAACCAGTTAGGTAGTAATTTTCCTTTAACATATATTTTTTCTGAAATGGGTTATTTACAAACTCATAAGAGAAGCACTCATCCCCATTCCTAACATCTGCATTTTTTAAAAATGAAAGTATCTCTTCCCTATTCTTTAGATGATACGTAATACTACTGTTAGCTGTATCTATAGAAACCATGGAAGAAATTCGTTCAAGTTCTCGCCTTGCAGCTTCTAAATCTATTTTCTCCAGACTTCCCTGTTCAAATAATAGTTCTACCTTTTTACTTTCATTATCATACGAAAAATCCGAATAGACATTGGCTTTCATTAGTTTCGGTGAAGTCTCCACAGTAAAGCTTGGATTACCAGTACCACTATAAACCAATTGATTATCAAAGTAAAATTCACTTTTAGTAACATCATATAAAGTAAAATAACTGGAAAATGCAGAATATTTACTATCTTTAAATGCATCAATTGCCCAGGAAATAAGCTGGTAAGTACATTCCTCTTCAGAAAATTCTACATTACTCAAAAAAACATTCGTTCCAGTATACCAAGTGGCATTGTGGTTTGTCCCTGTAATAGCGGAAATTTTTTGGTTATAGTCATCTATATTACTAAATTGTATAGTAAATTGGTATTTCGCATCTCCATTGTCAAGATTAGTCCGATTGACATTGACGCCTTCAGGAGCTGCTTGTTTTAACAATGTGTCCAACTCATCAAACCCATTAGTAAGATTCTTGGCATCGCTTGCACTGATTACTGCAGATATTGCTCGGGTTCCCCCTCCCTCAGAATTAAAATCAGTCTTAGAAGTAACAGAGGCACCACAGCCTGATAACATCAGTATTGACATCAGCACTACCAAGCATAAAATTAACTTTTTCATCTTCTCTCACTCCTTTGACAGTGTGCTCTCATTCTACCATATGTAGTGAAACAATAGCAACTTAAGTCTATATGCCTATATTCTATACTTTACAGATTCCACCATTTTATACATATCCTCAATATTATCCTATATAATTATTTCAAAAGAAAGTATTGATGATTAAATTTGTATTAAAATCTAAAAAACTGTCTATTTACTTATGGCATTTCGTTGATTTAGATATGATTATCATCTATAATTATTCCATTACATATAAGGAGATATCTAATGAAAACCTTACTAAAAAAACATAACTTGAATTTTCGCAATGTATTAGGTATCATTGTGGCTCTTACTTTTGCGGCATCCATTATCTTTGTTGTAATACGGCTGTTTATTGCTCCTACCGTAGCTCCAGCTGACATGCCTTATAAAAAGCTGAGGAGTGACTACATGCTCATGTTAATGCAATGTGTACTTGGTCTCTTTCTCATCATCTTTTCTTACCTATTGGAGCGCAAATGGAGAATTCTATTCCCAGATATGATGTATATTCTTGTGTTTATATTTTTGTATTGTGCAATATACTTAGGAGAAGTGAGAAGTTTTTATTATAATGTACCACACTGGGATACTATTCTTCATGCCATTAGTGCTGCCATGCTAGCCACTCTCGGATTTAGTATTGTTAATCTTTTAAATTCTTCCAATAAGGTAAAGGTAGAACTTAGTCCCTTCTTTGTTTCCTTCTTTGCCTTCTGCTTTGCAGTGGCTTTTGGTGCAATCTGGGAAATCTACGAATATACCTTTGACTATATTCTTGGTTTCAATATGCAAAAGTATGCTACCGCCTCGGGAATTAGCCTAGTGGGAAGAGCTGCGCTTTATGATACAATGAAAGATATCATTGTAGATACTCTTAGTGCGATGGTGATGTCCTTTGTCGGATATTGTCAACTTAAATATGTAAATTTTATGGGCAATCGAATCAAAATAGCAGATTTTAGCCCAATAATATTATCGGAGGTAGAAAATTCTATGAACTTTATTTATGAAGAAAACCGCATTTACCTAATGGATGAAAGCAAAAAGTTAGTTGCTGAGATTACTTTTCCTTATGTAAAAGATGCCACTGTAGAGATTAATCATACCTTTGTAGATGAAAGTCTTCGTGGCCAAGGCGTTGCCGGCAAGCTCTTGGAAGCTGTAATAGGACAGTTAAAGGAACGCAACTTAAAGGCTGTTCCTACTTGTTCCTACGCCATAAGCTGGTTTGATAAGCATCCAGAATATAAAGAACTTCTGGTTTAAGAACACAAAGAATTTAACATAAAAAGTGTACCTTTTAGGGTACACTTTTTAGCATAATACTCAATTAATAGCTTAATCCATAACCAACCTTAAACAGACTATCTTTAGTTTTAATCTGATTCACGTTCTTATACCAAGGCATTGGAAGCTTTCCTTTAAAGCTACTATCTCCAGATAATACATGAGCAACACCCTGTGCCTCACTTCCTGGAAGATAACACATTACAGCAGCATCCCAATCATTTAAATAATCACTAATCAAAACATTTCTTCCTGCAACAATACAAGCTACTGTAGGAATATTTTTCTGGTCACGAAGTTCCTTTGCCTCATCTATGGCATCTTCATTACCCTCCAGTCCTAATGATCCTGTAAGTAACAAGTCTTTCGTATCTCCATTCCACTCTGCATAGGATTTCTCCCCTACACACAGGATGGTTACATCTGCATCATTCGCATCAGGTACAATGGTAAATCCATATTGGCCTGCGATATCTTTAAACCCTTGTAAGATAGAAGTACATCCTTCTATACCCGTATCGCCTTCCCATTTTTTTGTCCATCCTCCACACTGTGCTTGTATATTATCTACAGCAGGTCCAATTAAATAGATTCTCGTATTCTTTTTTAAAGGTAAGACTTTCTTATCATTTTTTAACAATACAAGACTTTCTTCCACCAGCTTCTCAGCCAGCTCACGGTAATCTTTAGAACCAGTCTCTTTTTGAACAGTATTCATATTCTCCATCATTGGATCTTTGAAGATACCTGCATCTAATTTCACCTTAATAATTCTGTTAACAGCATCAACCACTCTATCCTCGCTAATCTTTCCATCTTTTACACCTTGTACAATGTATTCCTGACATTCCTCAAAAGCGTTAGGTTCCATAAGCATATCAATTCCGGCATTAATAGATTTAACCACCTGTTCATATAGACTGTCTCCAGGAATATTATGAATAGACTCCCAGTCAGAAACAATCATTCCCTTAAAGCCCATCTCATTCTTTAATTTGCCTATGTATTCTGCATTTTCGTGCATTTTCACCCCATTCAAACTACTATGAGAAATCATTATAGTCTGCACTCCTTGATCTATAAGATTTTGATATACAGATAGTAAATCTTTAATTTCTGCATCAGATAATTCTGCATTTCCACGGTCTATAAGGTTCTCTCCTTCTCCACTTCCAAACTCCACATTACCATCAGCAAAGAAATGCTTTCCACAAGCCACTAATCCTGAATCTATCATTCCCTTTGTATAAGCTCCTGAAAGTTTTCTAACTAATGGTACCTCAGAGGAGTAACTCTCATAGGTTCTTCCCCATCTTGGGTCTGTTGCAACTGCCACACAAGGTGAGAAATTCCACAACATTCCACAAAGTTTTGCTTCATCCGCCACGGCCTGGCCCATCTTATAGGTTAAATCTTCATCATTTGCTGCTCCTATACCAATATTATGTGGGAAAATAACTGCGCCCTTACAATAGTTAACTCCATGCACATCATCCTGTCCATAAATAAATGGAATATTGGCAGCCGAATCTAGGGCTGCCTTTTGAAATCCACGAATTGTTGTCATCCATTGATTGCTATCATAATAACCAGAAATAGATAAGATGGAGCCATAATCATTTGTTTTCATTAAACTCTCTTTCATATTATAAATTGCTGGTTGAACCATCTGCGCAGCCATTTCTTCAAGCGTAAGTAATGATGTAATTTCTTCTGCACTCATACTGGATAAATCCATATTAGACTTATCCACACTTTCCCTGTCTATGATACTCTTTGATTCACTATTCGTGTCACCTGTCCCTGATGTAGCAAGTGTTGAAGGCCTTGCAACTTTTTGCTCTTGTGTTGGTTTTTGAATTTTTGAATTACTGTTCTCATGATTAGACTGACAACTAATGAGCACCATACATATAAAAAGAAGGCACACCAGTGTCTTTTTACAATAACTAACCTTACTTTTCATACCATTCCTCCAAGCATGCAACTCGTTCTTTGTTAATAATTGTATATATCTACATAAATTATGTCAATATATACATTCGAACTAATAACATCTTTAGGCTAATGGAGGTAAAACAGTATTACCAATGGAAGTCTTTCTCTCCTCAGGTGTCTTTCTGTCTTCATATGCTAAAAGAGCACTAGAAACTGTCCGTTCTACTTCTTCCTTAAGCTCTCTGGCTGATAATAGGGATGCCCCATTCCCACGTATGATAATTTGCTCAAGTCCATCTGAAGTTGCAACGGTAATATGATAATTGCTTATTTTCTCATGTACGAATTTTTCAATATATTGATCTGCAGTCTCTGCTTCCTGAGTATATACTACGTGAATATTATGATAGTCGAATATTTCTGTCTTATGACCAGAGATCCGATAGGCGTCAAATACCACAATCAGATTACATTTCTTGATTCCTTGGTAGTTACACATAATATCTAAAAGTTTTCCTCTGGCACCATCCACATTTGTATCAGCAATGTTTTTTAAATCTTCCCAGGCATATATTACATTGTATCCATCTACTAAAAGGTACTCCTCTTTCCTACTTTTAGGCTGACTGGTTATCACCCTAGGTCCTACATATTCCTGGTGGCTACTGTGTTCCTTCTTCCAATTAGATTTACTTCCTTTATTGGCATTGTAGGTTCTGTCAAGAATCTGGTCTATCTCCTCTGTTCCTATCCAGTCTTCTTCAGACACTGTGGATGATTGATACGTAATTACTGGTTCTGGCTCTGTAGATTGTGGCCTTAAGTAACTTTCTACATGCATATAATTCTTCACTTCATTCCACTCCACATAAAACCCAGAACCATGGGCACAGAAGACAGAACCCGTAGGATTATGAACATCTCGCTCGGAGTCATAACCAATGGCTTCAATCACCTCAGGCTGATTATGGCATTGCATATACCCTAAAATGTCGCAGAACATCCTACCTTGCCCCTTAGTATAAGCTATCAGCTCCTGTTGGTAGTTTTTCATAGTAGCAACAGGGGCATTTCCACTAAGTATCGCCCACCCATTTTCCGATTTCGTAAGTTCACAAGAGCCACCCATTTTCTCAACGTCAGTCATGGCTCTTCCCACCATTGTCTCTGGGATCTCTATCTGAAATTTGTAATAAGGTTCTAATAGAATAGATTTGGCCTGCTTTAGTCCGTTGCGCACTGCTCGGTAAGTAGCCTGTCTAAAATCGCCACCCTCCGTATGCTTGGTATGAGCACGGCCGCCTACCACAGTAATCTTTATATCAGTAATAGGGGAACCGGTTAACACACCTCGATGCTCCTTTTCTCCTAAATGTGTCATAATAAGATGCTGCCAGTTTTTATCCAATACATCTTCACTACAGCCGGAAACAAATTGTAGCCCGCTTCCACTAGGCAATGGCTCCATGAGTAAATGTACCTCAGCATAATGACGGAGAGGTTCAAAATGTCCCACTCCCTCTACAATATCTGCTATTGTCTCCTTGTATACTATACTTCCATGACCAAACTCCACCAAAACCCCAAAGCGCTCCTGAATCAGACTTTTTAATACCTCAATCTGCACTTCTCCCATAATCTGAGCTTGGATTTCCTGTAATTCCTCTTCCCACAGAATATGTAGCTCAGGGTTCTCTTCCTCTAGGATTCGAAGCTTTGGAAGCATCTGCCTTGGATCACAACCTTCTTTAAGTACAATCTCATAGGATAAGACTGGTTCCAGAATTGGAGCATTAGATGCTGCCTCTACGCCAAGTCCTTGTCCCGGATAGGTGTAGTTCAACCCAGTAACTGCACAAACCATACCAGGCTCTGCTTCATTAATGGAGGTAAATTTCTCCCCAGAATATATTCTTATTTGTGTAACTTTCTCTTCCCAGTATCCTTCCTCCACAGACGTAGTTCCTTTATTCTCGCCTGTTAAGCTATCCCGTACTTTTAGTCTCCCCCCTGTAAGCTTTAGATAAGTAAGACGATTGCCATTCTCATCTCTGGCAATTTTAAATACCTTAGCTCCAAACTCCTTGGAATATTGTGGTTTTTTAGTATAAGCAGATATCCCCTCTAGGAATTCCTTAACTCCTTGAAGCTTGAGTGCTGAACCAAAATAACAAGGGAACAATTTTCTCTGATAAATGGCTTTTATAATATGAGAGGTATCTACCAACCCCTTCTCTAAGAACTCATCCATCAGGCTTTCTTCACACATGGCCACTTGATCAAAGAAATCCTCCGAATCGGTATGTGTAAAATCAATGCAGCCATCCTCAAGTTGTTTTTTTATCTTGGCCATCAATTCGTCTTTTTTAATCCCTGGCTGATCCATCTTATTCACAAACAAAAATACTGGTATATCATAGCGTTTAAGTAGCTGCCATAAGGTTTTAGTATGTCCCTGTACTCCATCTGCTCCACTAATTACCAAAATGGCATAGTCTAACACCTGCAGCGTTCTCTCCATCTCTGCAGAAAAATCCACATGCCCCGGAGTATCTACTAATATTATTTCAGAATCCTCAGTTTGAAACACTGCCTGCTTTGAGAAAATGGTGATTCCCCTGGCACGTTCCAGCTCATAGTTATCTAAATATGCATCTTTATTATCTACCCGTCCCATGCTTCTGATTTTTCCACTAACATATAACAAAGTCTCTGATAAAGTGGTTTTTCCTGCATCAACATGAGCTAGTATTCCTATAGTTAATCTCTTCATATGCGTTCCTTCAGTTTTTTATTCTTACCCATGAGTATAAAGAAAGATAAGAAAAAAGGCAATTATTTTATCATAATTGCCCTTTTCTTTAGATCCAGTACTTTTTCTTCAATTAACTTTGCTGTTTTAATATATTCTTCGTCAGATTTCCCACTTGGGTCATCAAGACCCCAGTCTTCTCTATAACGGCATGGCAGATATGGGCAGTTAACATTGCAACCCATGGTCACCACTACATCGACTTCTGGAATATCGGTTAACAATTTGCTTCTCTGGGTTTCGTTCATATCAATATGATATAACTGTTTCATAATGCGGACTGCATCTTGATTAATCTCTGGTTTTGTTTCGGTTCCAGCAGAGTAGCTTTCAAAGATGTCAGAAGCCAATAATTTACCTAATGCCTCCGCCATCTGTGAACGACAGGAATTATGGACACATACAAAAGCAACTCTCATTTTACTCATCTAGTTCTCCTCCTATGATACTCTTTCTTCCGTAAACCATTTCTTTGTATTGTTGGCAATCTTCACCAAAATCAACATAACCGGTACTTCCACTAACACACCAACAATGGTTGCCAAAGCCACCGGTGAAGTAGGTCCAAATACAGCAATGGCAACAGCTACCGCTAATTCAAAGAAATTGGAGGCCCCTATCATTCCTGCTGGAGCCGCTACAGAATGTGGTAACTTAATCAACATTGATGCCAAATAAGCGATAAAGAAGATGAGAAAGGTTTGAATGGTTAATGGTATGGCAATTAACAGGATGTGTATCGGATTATCAACAATAACATCTCCCTGGAAGGAAAAGATAATCACCAAGGTTAACAGCAACCCAATTATCGTTGTATTGTTAAACTTTGGCAGAAAAACCTTCGTAAAATACTCTTCTCCCTTTTTCTTAATCACAAAGGTTCGGGTAAGGATGCCTCCTACTAGTGGGATGACAACAAATAATACAACAGAAAGAAACAACGTATCCCATGGAACTTCAATATTAGACACACCCAATAAGAATTTCACAATAGGTACAAAGGCTATTAGGATAATCAAATCATTGGTTGCCACCTGTACCAAAGTATAGGCTGCATTCCCCTTGGTTAAATAACTCCATACAAATACCATTGCTGTACAAGGTGCTGCTCCAAGGAGTACGGCTCCTGCTAGATAATCCTTGGCAAATCCATCGGTAATAATTCCTCCGAATACTACATAGAAAAAGAAATAGGCGATACCAAACATGGTAAATGGTTTAATCAACCAGTTCGTCACCCACGTAACGAACAAGCCCCTCGGATTTTTTCCTACATACTTAATACTTTTAAAATCCACTTTCATCATCATAGGGTAAATCATAAGCCAAATTAATATGGCAATAGGGATGGATACATTGGCGTACTCAAACCTTCCTAAAAAATCCGGAATACTTGGGAGAAACTGCCCAATCATTACTCCGACTATCATGCATAGTACCACCCAAAGGGTCAAATACTTTTCAAAAAAACCAATTCCCTGATTACTCTTTTCTTTCATCTAACTCCTCCTACTTATTATTCTTTCTTTTTACATCTTTCGCATATACAATCCTTGGTAGAAGTGACAATTCCCATAAGGAAATACAACATCTGATTGGTTCTCTTAAAATTCAAACCATAATAAGTCCAAGTGCTTTCTTTCCGGCTTATCACTAATCCACACTCCATAAGGATTTTCATATGATGAGACAGAGTTGGCTGTGTAAATTCAAAATTCTCTAATAGTTCACAGGCACATAATTCCCCACATGAAAGAATGTCTAATATCTTTAAACGATTGGTATCTGCAATGGCTTTCATCAATTTGGAGTATTCCTCGTATTTATCCATTATTCCACTTCCTTATAAGTATATTATTATTATAATAATATAGACATTCATCAATATTGTCAAATACTTATCCTATTAATTATATGTTTATTTATTCCTCTATTTATAATTATCTATATTCATAATATTAAAAAGGAGTTTTTACTCCATGGGCAAATTCTTGTCCATTTCACAAAAGCTCCTTTAAATACTACTTTTTACTTTGTTATCTTAACTGTACTCTTCTGTCCTTTCCCTTTCATTAATTTCTGATAAGCTGTAAGTTTAGCTTTTGGTACCTTGATTGTAGCTTTTTTATAAATACCATTAAATGCTTTTTTCCCAACAGTCTTTAGTTTAGAAGAATTAATCACAATACTCTTTAGCTTTCCACAGTTCTCAAATGCCTGGGCACCGATTGAGGTAACTCCCGTTCCAACGGTAACCTTCGTAACTTTTTGATGATTTCTAAATACCTTATCCCCAATTGCACTAATCACACAAGTCTTACCACCAATCTTAACTGTATTTGCAATGGTAATGGACGTTGCTTTTGTATTAGTACTCTTCACTAAAGTCACCGTGCCACTTGCATTGGTTACTTTGTACTGGAAGGCTCCTATTGTGTAAGTAGCACCCTTTTTCAGTGTAATTGTAAAGGCAATAGTTTTTGTAAATTTGTAATTACCTTTACCAGTAATTGTGACGATAGGGGTTCCAACATTGGTATGATTCCTGTAACTTACAGTGTAGTCTGTGTTAAGCTTTAAAGTCTTAGTACCATACTTTACTGTTACACTAGGCTTTAATGCTTTGCCTGAATAATACTGTGAAGAGATCTTACTTATCGTTGGAGCGATTGTCTTTGGATTAATCTTAAAAGTTACATATTTTTTTGATCCGGTATAATTACCTTTTGCGGTTATAGTGACCGTTGCAGTACCTACATTTAAGTTATTACTATAGGTACATATAAAATCTTTACCAAACTGTAAGTTTAGAGTTTTACCATTGATTACTAAAGTAACCTTTGGTACTGGTTTTAACTCACTTCCTGTATAGGTTTGAGATGCTATAGTACCTATGCTAGACCCAATGATATTCCTTGGAACTATCTTAAATTCAATAAGCTTTTTACAGTTACTAAATAAGCCCAAACCTTGTATGGTAACGGTAGCCTTACCCACATTAAGATTATTGGTATATACTATCTTATAGTCGATGTCTTTACGCAGTTGGAAATCACTTGAAGTACTTGATAAACTTACCTCTGGTTTAATATAATCTCCTGTATAGGTTTGCTCACTGACGCCTTTGACTGAATATTTATTCCATATATCAGTAAAATCAGCATTACAGAATGCGTATTTCTTGCTTATTATCTCCTCACCAGTATCTTCATCGCTAAAATGAGCCCAGAACTTATAGTTCGTTCCATTCTTCGTAAAGTTCTGTTCCTTCTCTCCATCAAATTGAAGGATTACATCACTATAGCATAGACGCAAACTACCAAAAAGGGCATTTTGAGCCTTCCGTAATATAAAGTTCTTATCTACGCTAAAAATCTTAGTCTCAATATCCTCATAAGATAATTGATTATTTAAGAGTTCGTCAAAGTTAAGGGCCGACTCTCCATACATACCATCTGGATATATGTCCGTTGAGTAATTGTACGGAATTATCTTATAATATCTATCAGATAAAACAGGGGATACCGCTTGTGGTTCTGTATTAACCTCTTGTAACTGATCTTCTACCATCTGATACCATGACACCATATTGTTAGAATTCAGTTTACCATAATAACGGTTATTATTTTTATCTTCATACAGATAATATGTGGAATCACTTTCATCAGTATAGGTCTCCCACTCTAATCCTATATTAATAATATTGCCAAATGTAATATCTGCGCTTTTTCCACTAATCTGTTCCGTATAGATATCTAATACATACTTCCCAGTAACCGTATTTCCATGAAAGGAGGTGTAATAACTATCTCCCATAATAGCAGGAAGTAAGATGACTGCCTCTGATGTAGCTATAAGAGAACTATCAGCCGTTACACGAATAGAATCGATACCCTTTAATTCATCTTCAATTGTTAATTCTGCCCCATGTACAATAAGCTGTTTGAAATTAGTCAAGGCTTTCATTACATTATTTTCCTCAACTTCGACTGTTACATCCTTAGTTCCATTCACCGCCTGATTAACTCTGGAATGAATAAACCGGACAGTACCTGAGGATCCCTCAGAAAACATGGAGATATTTAATGGACTAAGATTTTTTGTATGTAACCCCTCAAATACCAGTAACTGATCATTGTGTAAGGTAATACTATCTACGGTATAAGTAGGATAATACCCAAGTCGTTTATTAGAAAGTATAGCAAGCGCTTTGATATTCTCCGGAACCACAAGATTAGTAAAGGTCTGATCTTCCCTATTTACTTCAATGCCTGTATACTCGAATCCTGCACACTTTGCAATGACCATTGCATACTCTGCAGTAGCTGTAGGGAAACCATTATAATATTCAAAACTATCATGTCCTACCTTATTGAAATTCTCTTCGGTAATACCCATAACAACAAGAAAACTAAGGTCTCTGTTATGTAACCTACCATCAATATCAATAAAGTAATTTCCGTAATCCCAACAATCTACTTTATACATGGATGCAAGATCATAACCATGCTCTAAGGAGCCAAAACTCATATACTGAATATTCTCATATGGGTAGTCATCCTGAGAAAAAACTATTGCTTCTCTGTACTCGCTAT
Source organism: Bacillota bacterium (assembly GCA_023411225.1). GTDB lineage: Bacteria > Bacillota > Clostridia > Lachnospirales > Lachnospiraceae > KM106-2. The sequence continues at coordinate 6,570 of JAEYPA010000101.1, read as the reverse complement.
AAAAAGTGTCTGGGGTATAATACGTTACACTAATATTGTTTGGATGATTCCAGACATCCCCATCTGCGATATCTGCAGGTTCATCCTTATAAACAATATAACCTTCAGGGTCATCCTCTACTATTTCATAATAGACGTTGTCTTTAAGGATATATCTTGTATCATTTTGTCCATACCAAATATCATATTCCGTACCGTTTCTTGCTCTTCCTCTATTTACTCCCAGTTCGATATCTCCTGTGAATTCCGGAACAAGAATTTGCTCACCATTATCTGGGTAACCACTATAGGATAGATGGTAGCCATTGTTACCATAGATGTGATTAAAGCTTACTTTTTCATATTTACCATCCTTATTAGGGATAATGTCAAGGTTATCACTATTTAGTAGGTTACATCCATCGATCTTAGAGATTCCGCACAAAGTATTCTGATCGATAAATGTCAAGATACCTTTATCATTACCCGTAATGAACCCATCCAGCCAGAAATTACGAAGAGCTAGCTGACTGTCATCCTCCCTTGTAACGGTAGAGTTGTCATCTCCATCATATTGGATTTTCCCTGCATAGTTACCCTGCAGGCACAAAGAGCCCTCTTGTTCTACCGTTATGGTGCCAAGTTTTCCGATTATTCCTGAAGCAGTTTGCAAGATATAGTGACAGCCTGTTGGTACTGTAATATCATCTGCTGATGTACTGTCCATTATCTGTTGAATGAATAAGTAGTTTTCACCATTGCACTTAGTAGTAATCTCTTCCAGTGTCCCTCTCATTAGGAGCTGCCCAGGCTCAAGATTACCATTATTAATTAAATCTTCATAAGCTTGTTGGTCTATCTGATAAGCCACATAGTCTTTAGGATCCGTCACATGGATGTAGCCATCCTTTTTAGTAGCATAATCATCAGCATTAGCACTTATATTTATGCTACCGTCTTCCAGTTTCTCTATGAATTTTTTCTCGTTATGATACGTTGCTAAATCAAAATGCCACCATTCATTACTAAACTCTATCCCAGAACTGTAAACTATACCCGAAAGAGCGCTAAAATCTACAGTAAAGAGTTGTCCCATGCTGCAATCCTCTGAACTAGCAATATGATCATGAGCCTCATGCATATTATAACTTTGCTTATAAACAGCATCCACATTGTCTTTAAAGCTGTTATATACTTTTATTTGTACGCCTTCAGCATATAGAGTACGTTGTAGGTTACTGTCATCAAAACCTTCTTCGCAAGGCGTAGTCATGTCATTCTCCAGAGTATTCCATACTCCATTAAGGTATACATACTCCTTATACTGATCCGAAATATTCTGATAATACTTAACGGCATAGCTATCAAACTCAGGATTTTCATCCTCTGGATTTGAATCATACCAGTATCTCCCTGTAGTTTTTCCAAGGTTTATATCTCCTGTAATAGTAACACTTGGATAAGCCCCATTGTCATACTCATATAATAATCTAAGACTAGTATTCTCATTGACTAATTCATTATCACGAGTATCTGTATATTCGTTAGCTATGGACTCTATATTATTAAGAGTAACTGTGGAATCGCTTGCTAAATACAGTTCTGGACCTTCTTTTAGTATAAGAGTATTCTTCACATTTAAGGATTTTTCTACATACAGACTTCCCCATAAGGTCAGATTGTTCACATTGGTTATACCATTAACCACATTATCATTTCTAATGGTAATATCTACTCCAGACTCACATTTAATCTGTCCTGCAATGCGGCAGTTTTGTAATGTCAACATTCCAGTCTTCTGGGTTTCAGTAACACTTCCATTATATAGTATGTCCCCATTGAAGGTACCAGAGAGGATACATTCCGCCTCTTCTCCCAAATCTATCCTATTTATCTTTCCTAGATTCTGCCCGCAGTCAATGATCACATGAGCATTATCCGGTATATTTATAGCATCACCTTGGGTATCAATTCCCAGTCTATTGCGAATATATACGTAATCCTCACCCTTTAACTTAGTAAGAATACTAGTTAAAGAACCCCGAACCCAATCACCTTCTGTATTAAATGAGCCGTTATTCTTATAGTTCTCGTAATCAGCCTTAGTAATCACAATGCCTTCATAATCCATAGGATTTCTTAACACCGAATAATAATCTGTGACTGTATTGTCCTCATAACATACAGCAAATATTCCAACTTCATTACCTACCATTTGAACCGTTTTTGATCCATTCCAATCAATCTGGTCGGTGAAATTATAATTGGCATCTGAAAATTCCACATTTAGATTATATTCAATTGATTCCAACGTGTCATGCTCTATGGAACATACCTGTTTGTTAGTAAGTCCATCCTTATTAACACGCTTATTGTTTATATCCCACAGATCATAGTCAAGCTGAAAAGCCTCTATGTATTCTGAATTATCGTAGTAATTGATAGCTATCCCTTGTGTATATATGTCTGGTTTAAGTAGACTCTCATCAAGATCTGTTGCTTCGTCTCCTATTTCACCATTTTCATAGTGGTACCATTTATCAGAAACGCATACATAATTTTCTCTGTCGCTTCCACCATCTTCGCGTTGTATTTCTAGATAATAAACCCTTTCAAATGTTGGCTTCTCACCATCCTCATTCCAATGGGTATTCCAGCCTTTACCCAGATCATAGGTGCCAGTTAGATAAAATGTTGTCTTATCACTTCCATCAACGCATCCGTATAATCTAAGGTCAAAACCACTGCCTTCAAGTGTTTCAATTTCATCTTTGGAGTTGTCGGTTATGGTTTGTTTTTCGGAAGAAACATTAGGTAGATGAAATACTGCTCCAGAACCACCAAAGATATGTGCACTATCTCTCAGTTCAACTTTATTTACCTCAGCAATACCCTCTGTAAAATATGCGTTACTTGCGATTGCGTAGGTATCTACATTTTTAAGGCTATCAAATGCTGTATTATTATAAGTAGCAACTATAACCTCTCCATCGCCAACCATACTTTGATTGATCCTGCAGTCTAGGAAGGATATTTCACCTTTACCGGATAGGGAACAAGAAGTTTTTGTCACTGATATGGCTTTACAAAACTCTACTACCTGTCCTTCTTTAACCTGTATACTTTGAAAATTGGTTTCTGGATAAATGTCTTGCCCCTGTTCTTCATCATATTCTGGTTCACTTATTATTCGAATACCCTTTAGAGCGTCTAGAGCACTAACATCTATATTAATAGTCTGGTTAGAATGATAATTTATTGCATAATAAGGAGCACTAGCCCCTTCTCCCAATAAATCTGCCTCTATAAAGGAGATGGCTCCAGCGATACTACCTACATAACCAACATCATTAGACGCACAATAGTTATCGTTATGCCAAGCATTATCAAATGCCTTCTTCGCTGTATGATCGGCATTATCTTGATCATTCACATAACGGTTCACCTGTATACGGTACCGATCAAGATATACCCTTCCGTCCATATCCGTTCTGTAATACTCATATAAGCCATTGTGTATCATAGGTTGAATATATGGGCTTTTCCCAGCGATCAGATTGGCTGCCACCTGATTATTGCCTAATTCTACATAAGGCGTAGTAATCTTGGAAAGATCAAGGTAGGATGGCTCAATACCATTATCAGGGTCACCCCAATCACTGATATACTCAATTTCGACAGGATTATTCCATTCATTAAGCCACAAATTATCCTCCGATACTTGCTGGCCTACGGCAGATTCCGATAACTTAAGTTCACCGGTTTCCTCATCTACTACAAAATCCTCCCTAAGATAATAAGCATCCTTTAGTTTTACGTATTGCTTACCCTGATTATCGTAAAACATGTCATAAGCTTCGTCATTAAAATGAAATTGTTCATGGCCTTTTCCCAGATCAATTGTCCCTGTAAATTTAGGCAATAAAAGATTAGAGTCTGCATTAGCAGGAATTTCTCCTTTTCCTGTGTACATATGTAGTCTAGCAGATCCTACACCGGTAATATTATGGAATACCGGTGCAACTGAATTCTCATGGGAAATATCAATGTTGATATCCGCATTTTCCACCTGCAGATTCTCTACTCCTAAAAATGACTGGAAGGTAGGATTTCCAGTCAGGTTAAGATTATTGATATCAGTAACCTCTGTAATCCTACTGGAGTCAATGGAAATATCACTTGAATTTGTTGCATCTGGTGCTGACAATGTACCATTGATGGTAGAATTCCTTATAATAACTGTACCACCTTTTACCTTAATATTGCCATTCACCGTAACATCATCAAATGTTACTACGATATCCTCATTTCCTCCATCAATAACCAAATTAGCATTGACATCGTCAGTAAAATCAGTATCTTTCGTAATAGTAACACTAGCTTCTTGCGTCTGTCCGAACTGGACACTTTCATGCACATTCACTGTATTATCACTAGCATAGACATAGGTTACCCCATATCCATTGCTCACGGATAATACCAGTATTAAAGCCAGACAAGATGCAAATATTCGTTTCCGTTTAAACTCCAAGGCTCCATCTCCTTTATTATGATTTATTAATCAAAAAAGCAACTTATATATACATAATACCACTATAATTGTATAATTTACATTTATTTTTACATTTTATTACCTGAATAGCCTAAATCAAATGATTGCGCCAAATACTTCCCCTTCCCCTCGTGACTTTATCACTTGGATTGAACTCTCGCTGTTATAAAAAAGAAGGAAACATTGCTAAGTTTTGAACTACTTAACAACGCTTCCTTCTTCAATTCTTATTTATACCATAATTATTTTATAAGGGCTATTTTTTCGCGAAAGCGCCCTTTTTCTTATTCCTTTTCCATACCATTGGAGAAAATAATATCATCATCGGAAAGAGTTCCAGTCTTCCTGCTAACATATCAAACATAAAGACACATTTGGAGAATGGAGAAAACATTCCAAAGTTAGAAATCGGGCCAACGCCATCAAGCCCTGGACCAATGTTATTAAAGGTGGCTGCTACCGCGGTAAAGTTGGTCTCAAAGCTATAATTCTCTATACTAATTAACAACACTGAGCACACAAAAACAATTAAGTACAGCACCAAATACATGCTGACAGAATGAGCTACACCTTTCTCTACCTTTTTCCCATCCATACGAATCACATGGATGCTTTTCGGATGAATAAAAGAGGAAATCTCATTCTTTACGTTCTTGCAGGCAATAATAATACGGGATACTTTGATTCCTCCACCTGTACTACTGGCACAGGCTCCGATAAACATCAACAGAATCAAAATAGCTTTAGAAAATGATGGCCACAAATTAAAGTCTGTAGTTGAAAAACCAGTTGTGGTAATAATACTGGACACCTGGAAGAAGGCTTGTTGGAGAGCTATCCATATGGAAGAAAAGGATTCTCTTATATTAAAACCAATTAATAAAGTGGAAGCTAAAATAATTGCAAAATACGTGCGGACTTCTTCATTTTTAAAAATCATTCCCGGCTTGCGAATAAGTATCAAAAAGTATACAGCAAAATTCACACCGAACAAAGCCATAAAGATTGCAACCACATTTTGAATATATATGCTGTAGTCAGCTATACTGGTATTTCTAACGGCATAACCCCCTGTACCTGCTGTACCAAAGGAAATCGTAACCGATTCAAACAGATTCATTCCACCAAATAATAACAACACTATTTCCAACACAGTAAGTGCAGTATAGATTCCGTATAGAATTAAAGCAGTACGTCTTATTCTTGGAACTAATTTACCAACAACAGGTCCCGGACTTTCTGCACGCATAAGGTGCATATTATTACCACCTGCCAGTGGAATAATACAAAGTACAAAAACTAAGATTCCCATACCACCAATCCAGTGGGTAAAACTACGCCAAAATAGCAGACACTTTGACATTGCTTCCACATCTGACAAAACGGTGGCTCCAGTGGTGGTATATCCGGAAATTGTCTCAAATAAAGCATCAAATACATCCGGAATCTCCCTACTTATAATAAACGGCAGTGCTCCTGAAAAGCTTAACACGATCCATCCCAAAGCAACACATACAAAGCCGTCTTTTGCATAAAAAGACTTGTTCTTTGGCTTTTTATAGGTAAGAATTCCACCTATTGCAAAACATATTACTGCTGAAATTAGACATGCCATACCACTATCTTCTCTATAAATCAAAGAAAGGATAAAGGGTACGATTAAAAATATTCCTTGAAAATTGAATATCCAGCCTAATATATAGCTTATAAATCTTCTGTTCATGACTAGCTCCTTAATATATCACTTAAATCATGTAATCCAATATTAGTGGTTACCACAATTACATGATCCCCTTTTTTAATACAGTCCTGCCCTTTTGGTGTAATTATTTTTCCGTTACGGTTAATGGAACATATAATCAGATTTGGCTTCAAATCTAGTTTCTCCAATGGAATTCCAATTAAATTGGATCCTTCATTTACATAGAATTCTAACGCCTCTGCCTTGTCCTTCTTAATCTTATATAAAGTCTCTACATTACTGCCAATAGAGTTATTCATAGCTCGAACATATTGCAGGATATACTGCATCGTAATAT